>DATFQE010000159.1:0-7661 GCA_035264445.1 Gaiellaceae bacterium
GACCATGTAGCGCCCTGCGGCCGAGACCTCGGGCTTCTTGAAGCCGTCGTACGTATAGCCGTACGCCGACCAGCTCGGGACGTCGTGCCTCTGGGGCTTGACGCTCCCCTCGAGGTCGACCGCTCCGACCGTGATCGCGAACGGGTCGTTGCCGGGCGCGAACTTGACGCCGCTCGGCCCGCCCTCGACCCCGTAGTTCCCCGAGGCGACGACGACGACCACGCCGCCGAACCACAGCTTCTCCACGGCCTTGTCGAGCGGGTCCCTGGTGAAGTTGCTCGGCGTGGTCGTGTGGAGCGAGAAGTTGGCGACCCGGATGTTGTACTTCGCCTTGTTCTCGTGGATCCACTCGGCCGCTGCGATCACGTCGCTCGTCCGAGCCATGCCCTTGTCGTCCATGACGTCGAGCATCACGATGTCGGACGTCGGCGAGGCGCCGGCCATGCCCGGAGCGCTGCCTGCGGCGATGCCGGCCACGAAGGTGCCGTGGCCGCGGCCGTCACCGGGCGAGTTCGGCTGGAGCTGGGTCATGTTGACGTTCGCCACCACGCGCGCGCCGTTGTCGAAGTCGGGGCGGTTCGCGTCGATGCCCGAGTCGACCACTGCGATCGTCGGCGCCTTCGGCGCGGTCTTGGCCTGCGTGCCCCACAGCGCGCGGACGCCGGAAGCCGTCGGCCAGACCTGCTCCGACGACGGCAGCGCCGTCAGCCGCACTGGCGAGTCGGGTGTGACCGTGAGGCCCGGGATGCGGGCCAGGATGGTGATCTTCTTCGCCTTCAGCGTCACGGCGACGCTGTCGACGAACTTGTACCGGCCCCGCAGGCTCTCGCCGGCCCGGTCGGTCTTGGACGCCTGCTTGAAGGCGCCGGCGGCACTCGAGTCGCCGTCGACGCTCTGGATGATCACCTTGACGAGCTCGTTCGGGCTCGACTCGGCCTTCGCGAGCAGGCTCGGTGCGATGAAGGTCGACGGCGAAGCCTTCTTCGCGTCCTTCGACGAGCCGCTGTCCGCCACGGCTGCGATCGGAGCCGCGAGCGCGACGAGCGCGATCGTCATCAGGAGCCGTCCACGGCCTCCCTTGCCCCAGAGGGCGTTCGAACGGGATTCGCCTCCGCGGTTCCCCGTGCCCCACAGCGCGCTCGAGCGGGTGCCGCTCGACGCTTCGAAATCCTTTCGTGCCATTCCCTCTCCCTTTCCGAGCGCAGCTCGGGCCGCAGGTACTCACAGAGACGCCCGCCACAGACGTCCGAGAACGAGCGGAACGTAGGCCCGTCCGAGGGCCGGCTCATCCCCCGTCGGGGTGACGAACCCCGTGGTAGCGAGGGAATTTCCCCTTTTCGAGTGATACAGCGCTGCGGCGCGCAGGTGCCCGATCACTAGGCTCCTCCGGATGCGACCCCGCATGCCGCTCGTTGCCGGGATTGCGGCTGCCCGCGCCGCAGGCACGCTCTCGCGGCTGACCGGCGCCGGCGGCGGCACGACCCTGCCGGGCAAGCTGCTCTCCAAGCTCGACCCGGATGCGGTCGACCGGCTCGCCGCGCGCTTGTCGCGCGGGTCGGTGCTCGTCTCCGCCACGAACGGCAAGACGACGACTGCCGCCATGGTGGCCGAGATCGTGTCGCCGCGCCACCGGCTGGCGCACAACCGGGCCGGCGCGAACCTGCTCTCCGGGGTGGCGTCGACGCTCCTCTCCGCCCGGGAGGCCGATCTGGGCCTATTCGAGGTCGACGAGGCGGCGTTGCCCGAGGTGATCCGGCGCGTCCGCCCGCGTGTCGTCGCGCTGGGAAACCTCTTCCGCGACCAGCTCGACCGGTACGGCGAGCTCGAGCACGTCGCCGAGCGCTGGCGGCGGGCGATCCGCGACCTCGACCCCGGAGCCTGGGTGGTGGCGAACGCCGACGATCCGCAGGTCGGCGACCTCGCGCGCAACCGTGAGCGGCGGCTTCTGTTCGGGCTCGACGACCCCCGCCACGCGTCCCCCACGCTCCAGCACGCGGCCGACTCGAAGTGGTGCCTCGTGTGTGGGACCCCGTACGACTACGCGGCCGCCTACGTCGGGCACCTGGGCGACTACCGCTGTCCCGCCTGCGGCCATGCGCGGCCGAATCCCGACGTCGTCGCGCGAGAGATCGAGCTCGGCGGCCTCGAGGGCGTCCGGTTCGAGCTCGTCACGCCGCAGGGGGTCAGGCGCGTCTCCTTGTCCTTGCCCGGCCTCTACAACGTCTACAACGCGCTCTCGGCCGCCTCGACCGCGCTCGTCCTCGAGACGCCGCTCGACGACGTGGTTGCCGGCCTGGCGCGGTTCAGCGCCGCGTTCGGACGCTTCGAGAGGATCGAGATCGGCGACCGGACGCTCGTCGTCCTACTCGTAAAGAACCCGGCGGGGGCGAACGAGGCCGTGCGGACGCTCGTCGCGGGCGGCGCGCCGCCGCTCGTCCTGGCCGCCCTGAACGACCGGATCGCCGACGGCCGCGATGTCTCCTGGATCTGGGACGTCGACCTGGAGCCGCTGCTCGAGCGGCTGGAGCGGATAGTCGTCAGCGGCGGCCGCGCTGCCGAGCTGGCCCTGCGCTGCAAATACGGCGGGTTCGACGCCGGCTCGGTGGAGCTCGAGCCGGACCTCGGGACGGCGCTCGACCGAGCGCTCGAGCTGACGCCGCCCGGCGGCGAGCTGATCGCGCTGCCGACGTACACGGCGATGCTCGAGCTCCAGAAGATCGTTGCCGAGCGCGGCTACGCGCGACGGTACTGGGAGCGGGCTGCGTGAACGTTCGGGTCGGGCATCTGTATCCGGACTACCTCAACATCTACGCCGACCGCGGAAACATCGCGGTCCTGGAGCGGCGCGCGTCCTGGCGCGGGATCGAGCTCGCCGTGGAGGCGATCGGAGTCGGCGAAAGCGTCGAGCCCGGCCGCTACGACCTCTACTACGTCGGCGGCGGCCAGGACCGCGAGCAGGCACTGATCGCGCCCGACCTGGCCGCGAAGGGGAAGGCGCTCGGCGAGGCCGTCGGCGACGGGGCGGCGGTCCTCGCCGTCTGCGGCGGCTACCAGCTCCTCGGAGCCTTCTACCGCGACGTCAGCGGCGCCGAGCAGCCCGGAGCCGGCGTGCTACCGCTCCACACCGTCGCCGGCGACACGCGGATGATCGGCGACTGCCTGCTCGAGTGCGAGCTCGAGCCGGGCGTGCAGCGCACGCTCGCGGGGTTCGAGAACCACGCCGGCCGTACGCATCTCGACGTCGGCGCGGAGCCGCTCGGCCGCGTCGTCGCAGGGTTCGGCAACGACGGCGAGAGCGGCTTCGAGGGCTGTCGCGTCGGGCGGGCGATCGGCACGTACCTCCACGGCCCCCTCCTGCCCCGCAATCCGTGGCTCGCCGACTGGCTCCTCGCGCAGGCGCTGGCCCACGCCGAGGGCGGCGATCCGCCCGACCTGGAGCCGCTGGCTGACGAGCTGGAGGAGCGCGCCCATGCCGTCTCGTCCCAACGAGCCCGCGCGCGCGGAGGCAGGTAACAGACCGGTCAGGGCGCCCAGAGCGGTCCGAGGTAGACGACGGGGTCGCCGGGCCTCCAGCGGGCGAGGAAGCGCTGGATCGGCGGGTGCAGGACGATGTCGTCGAGATCGGGGATGCTGAAGAGGCGGTGGCCCCGGACGGCGGCGTCGCGCGAGGTCACGGCCTCGAGCGAGCGGCCGCCGAGGTCGCCCGAGAAGATGATGTGCACGACGTGCTTGGTCGCGTAGCTCTGCACGGGCGCGATCGAGTCGACGATCGCCACCGGCCCCTCGACGGGAAGCTCGTCGTCGATGCCGATCTCCTCCGACAGCTCGCGATGGAGCGCGCTGGTCAGGCTTTCGCCCGAGTTGACGCCGCCGCCCGGGAGGAGCCAGTACTGGCGGTCGCCCTTCTCGTGCCGGCAGAGGAGCAACCGCCCGTGCCAGCGCAGGATCGCCGAGACGCGAATGCGCGGCTCCGCGGGCACTTACAGGCCCGAGGAGCCGTGGCCGCCTTCGCCGCGCTCGCTGGCCGGCAGCTCGTCGACCTCGACGAGACGTACGTCCTCCACGGCGACGACGACCAGCTGGGCGATCCGCATCCCGGCATGAACCCTAAAGGTCTGGTCGCCATGATTGTGCAGAATGACACGCAACTCGCCGCGATACCCGGCGTCGATCAGCCCGGGCGCGTTGAGAACGCCGATCTGGTGCTTGGTCGCCAGCCCCGACCGCGGGAGAACGAGGCCGGCGTATCCCTCGGGCAGGGCGATCGCGAGCCCGGTCCCGATCGTCGCCCCCTCCCTGGGCGCGAGCTCCGCGCTCTCGACCGCGGTGAGGTCCAGCCCCGCATCGCCCGGATACGCACGGCTGGGCAGGACAGCGCCGGCGCGCAGGCGCCGGATGGGGAACTCGGTCACCGCGTCGCCGTGTGCGGCTCTTCGCGGGCCTCTGCGACCAGATACGGCGCGAAGCGCGGTACGTCGCGCCGGGGCAGGCGGGCACGGATGAAGACGCCTTCCGGCCCGTCCTCGCGCTCGTCGATCGGCGCTCCCAGCGAGTAGAGCTCCGCAAGCTTGCCGCCGTCCTCGTAGGGCAGAAGCAGCCGCACGAGCTCGAACCGCTCGGCGAAGTGTCCGGCGATCGCAGCACGGAGCTCGTCGAGGCCCTCGCCGGTCAGCGCAGAGACCTCGAGCGCGTCGGGGAAGCGGTTCGAGAGCCTCCGGCGCCCGAGCGGATCGACGTCGTCGATCTTGTTCAGAACCTGGAGAACCGGCAGCTCGTCGGCGCCGATCTCGTGCAGGACGGCCTCGACGGCGCGACGCATCTCGTCGAGGCGCTCGTCCGGCTCCGAGGCGTCCAGGACGTGGAGGACGAGGTCCGCCGAGAGCGTCTCCTCGAGCGTGGACGCGAAGCCCTCCACGAGCTCGTGTGGAAGGCGGCGAATGAAGCCGACCGTGTCGGTGACGAGGTAGCGCCGCCCCTCGTGCTCGAAGGCGCGCGTCGTCGGATCGAGCGTCTCGAACAGCCGGTTCCGGACCGAGACATCGCCGCTCGTCAGCGCGTTCAGGAGGGTCGACTTGCCGACGTTCGTGTACCCGGCGAGCGCGACCGTCGGGACCTCGGAGCGCCGCCGCGCCCTGCGGCGCGTCTCGCGCTGCTTCGAGAGCGCCTTGAGCCGTTTGCGGAGGAGCGTGATCCGCCTGCGCGCGAGTCTACGGTCGGTCTCGAGCTGGCTCTCGCCCGGGCCACGCGTTCCCACACCGGCGCCGACGGTTCCGCGACCGCCGCCGAGGCGCTCGAGGTGCTGCCAGGCGCCGCGCATCCGCGGGAGGTTGTACTCGAGCTGGGCGAGCTCGACCTGGAGGTTTCCCTCGGCCGACACCGCGTGCTGGGCGAAGATGTCGAGGATCAGCTGCGTCCGGTCGACGACCCGGGCGGTCAACGCGTTCTCGAGCGTCCGCTGCTGGGTCGGCGAGAGCTCGTCGTCGACGAGCAGCACCTCGGCGCCGTGGTCCTTGTACGCGCTCTTCAGCTCCTCGAGCTTGCCCTTCCCGACGTAGCTCCGCCGGTCGGGCTGCGCGCGATGCTGCACGAGCTCTCCGACGGGCGCCGCGAGTGCCGTGCGGGCGAGCTCGCGAAGCTCGGCGAGCTCCTCGTCGACGTCGGCGCCGGACGGCAGGACGGCGAGGAGGAACGCCCGCTCCGGCTCGGTTCCCGGCAGGGGATCGGCCTGGCGCTGCGTCACAGCCCTAGTATGCCGCTCCGTGTCAGGCGAGCAGCTCGCGCAGAGGACTCTCGCGCTCGTGAACATCCCCTCGGAGAGCCGTTCCGAGGCCGAGATCGCCGACTACGTCGCCGCCGAGATGCCCTGGGAGCCGACCTGGCGCGAGGGCGAGACGCTCTGGTACGGCGACCGACCGCGCGTCGTGCTGGCCGGCCACCTCGACACCGTGCCGAGCCAGGGCAACCTCCCGGGGCGCATCGAGGACGCTCGCCTTGTGGGGTTGGGCGCGAGCGACATGAAGTCCGGGGTCGCCGTCATGGTCGAGCTGGCGCGCGCGGGCGCCGAATTCGGCTACCTCTTCTTCCCTCGTGAGGAGATCGCCGTCGAGGAGAGCCCGCTGCCGGCGTTCTTCGAGACCGGCGCCCTGGCCGAAACCGAGCTCGTGATCGTGCTCGAGCCGACGGACAACCAGGTCCATGCCGGCTGCGTCGGCTCGATCGTGGCCCGTGCGACCTTCGCGGGCGAGAGCGCGCATGCGGCCAGGCCCTGGACGGGAGTCAACGCGATCGCGAAGGCGGTCGAGGCTCTCGCGCCCGTGGTCCGGCTGGAACCGCTCGACGTGGAGAACGGAGGGCTGACGTTCCGCGAGGTCGTGACCGTGACGCGGATCGAGGGCGGCGTCGCCGACAACGTCGTCCCCGCGCACGCGGCCGCCACGCTCAACTTCCGCTACGCGCCCGGTCGCACGCGCTCCGAGGCCGAAGGGCGGCTCCGCGAGCTCGTCGGCGAGGTCGAGATCCTCAGCCACTCGCCTGCCGCGCCCGTGCCCGCGGACAACCCGCTGCTCGACCGTCTGCGCAACGCCGGCGGCTTCGAGCTCGCGCCCAAGCAGGCCTGGACGCCCGTCGCCCAGTTCGCCGAGATCGGGCTCGACGCCGTCAACCTCGGCCCGGGCGCGACGCGCTACGCCCATCGAGTCGACGAGCAGGTCGAGATCGCCGAGCTCGAGCGGACGTTCGAGGCGCTGACCTCCTTCGCCGTCGGTAGCGTCTGACGCCGTGCCGCTCTCCCCCGTCCTGACCTCCGTCGGCACGTATCCGTTCGTGCGGCTGGAAGAGGCGAAGCGGCGCGTCGCCGCCCGGGGCGTGGAGCTGATCGACTTCGGCATCGGCGACCCGCGCGAGCGGACACCGTCCCTGATCCGCGAGGCGCTGCTCGCCAGCGTCGACGAGACGTCCAAGTACCCGCTCGCGGAGGGCATCCCCGAGCTGCGCGAGGCGATCGCCGCCTGGGTCCGGCGTCGCTTCGGCGTCCGGCTCGACCCCGCGAGACAGGTGATCCCAACGCTCGGCTCCAAGGAGGCGATCTTCAGCCTCGCCCAGGTCGTCGTCGACCGCGACGGTGCGCGCAACGTGGTCGCCTTCACCGAGCCGGGGTACCCCGTGTACGAGCGCGGCGCACGGTTCGCCGGCGCCGAGCCGGTCGCGCTGCCGTTGCTCGAGCAGAACGCCTTCCTTCCGGACCTATCCGCGGTCGACCTCGGCCGTCTCGCGATTCTCTGGCTCAACTATCCGAATAATCCGACGGGCGCCGTCGCGCCACGCGAGTTCCTCGAGCAGGCCGCCGCGCTGGCGCGCGATAACGACTTCGTTCTCGCCGCCGACGAGGCGTACACAGAGCTGTGGTTCGACGAACCGCCGCCGTCTGCCCTGCAGGTCAGGAGCCTGCGGAACGTGGTCGTGTTCAACACGCTGTCGAAGCGGTCGTCGATGACGGGCTATCGGTCCGGTTTCGCGGCCGGGGATGACGCGCTGATCGGAGCGATGCGCGCGTTCCGTCCAACGGTCGGGACAGCCCCGCAGGAGTTCGTCCAGCGGGCGTCCGTGGTCGCGTGGGGCGACGAGGCGCACGTGGAGGAGGCTCGGGCGCTGTACCGAGCCAA
>DATFQE010000160.1:0-3873 GCA_035264445.1 Gaiellaceae bacterium
CGGCGCCCCGGGCGACTTCACGGCGCAGGGCGCTGCCCTCTACACGGGCGAGCTCGACGACTTCGTTGCCGCGAAGAACTCGTACGCCAACGGGATCCCGGCCTTCCCGGGCGCCCAGACCCAGTGGAACCAGAACGACACACTCGTCTACCGGTTCCAGGTGACGCTGCAGGACGACAACAACGCAAACGGCGGCGCGACGCCGCTCTCGACTGGTTCCCACGCTTTCACGTGGGAGGCACGGAACCAGTAGTGCCTGCCCGACTCCTCTGGTGATACCGCGAAGGCGGCCCCGTCGGGGCCGCCTCGAGGCGTTTCCGACGAGGAGCGGGAAGCTCCGATGGAGAGCGGAAACCGCATCGAGTCGTACGTCCGCGGGGCGGGCGTTGCGGCCGGAATCGCACTGGTCGCGGTCGTCGTCTTGGCGTTCCGGGTGCCCGACGGCACCGGCACGCTCGGCGCCGACGTGATCTTCGCTGCCTCGCCGACGGGCGAGCTCGGCGTGTCCCGACCCGGCCCGTTCATGAGCGCCACCGGATTGCGCCCGGGGCGTGCGTTCGAGGGCCGGTTCGACGTCGCGAACCAGACCGGCAAGCGCCTCGCCGTGCGCCTGCGAGCCCTGCCCGACAGCCGGGATCTCGACCAGGTGCTCGTCGTCCACGTAACCGCCGATCACGCTACGCGTCCCATTTACTCGGGCCGCCTGGGCGGCCTGCGCGCGAGGACCCGCCCCTTCCGGATCGAGTCGGGCCGAGCCCGCAAGCTGCGGGTGCGAGCCTCGCTGCCCGCCGGCCTGCGGGCCGGCTACGCAGGACGGATCGAGACGATCGGGCTCGAGCTCTCGAGCATGGTCGAGGGAACGAGTGGCTAGAAAGATCCTCCTGACGCTGCTTGTCCTCGGGGCGTTCGGCGCGGCCAGCGGCGCGGCCACGTTCTCGGCCTTCTCGAGCCAGACCACGAACGCGGCAAACTCGTTTGCGGCCGGAACCGTCCAGCTGACCGACAACGACCTCGGCGGCGCCATGCTCTCGCTGTCGAACGCGCAGCCCGGCGCGACGGACACCAGCTGCGTCCTCGTCACGTACGCGGGCTCGCTCTCGTCGACGGTCCGGCTCTACGGCACGCTAACGGGCACGCTCGCGCCCTACCTGACGCTGACGGTGACCCGCGGCGACGACCCGACGCCGGTGTTCGACGACTGCAACGGATTCGTCGCCGACTCCACCGACTACGTCGGTTCCGGGGCGGGCGTCGTGTACCAGGGCGCCCTCTCGGCCTTCCCGTCCACGTATGCGGCCGGCCTCGTCGACCCGCTCGCGGCGTCGCCCGAGGCATGGACGACCGGCGAGACGCACACGTACCGCTTCGCGGTCAGCCTCGCGGACGACAACGGCGCCCAGGGCCTGAGCTCGACGGCGTCGTTCACCTGGGAGGCGCGCAACCAGTGAGCGGTTCGCTGCGCCTGGTTCGGATCGCTGCCGTCTCGGTCGCGCTGGGCGTCGCCCTCGGCGGCTTCGGCGTCGTCGTGGCCCCGTCACTCTTCGGCGGTCGCTCGCTGACGGTGATGTCGGGGTCGATGGAGCCTGCTCTCGGCGTCGGCGACGTCGTGATCAACAGTCCCGTCCGCCCGGCCGACGTCCGCGCCGGCGACATCGTCACGTTCTCCGACCCCGACGGCACGGGCAAGCTCATCACGCATCGCGTGCGCCGCGTGCGAATCGTGGCGGGGACCGCGCACGTGGTGACGAAGGGCGACAACACGAACGCCGTCGAGCGCTGGGACGTCCCGGCCGCCGGCTCGCTCGGCCGCGTCGAGTACCGCGTGCCGCTGCTCGGCTTCCTCGTCTTCTGGCTGCACGGCGCCCTCGCGAGCGTGGCGCTGATCGTCGTCCCCGCTCTCCTCCTGGCCGGCTTCGAGCTCTGGCGGATCTGGCGACCACAGCGGTCCGAACCCCTCGGCGATGCGTCCGCCTAGCCTCCGACCGCTCCTCATCGCCGCCGCGGCCGCGGCTCTCGTCGCGACCGCGGCCGGGCTCACGTACTCCGCGTTCAGCTCGACGACGTCGAATCCGCCGAGCAGCTTCGGCGCGGCCTCGACGTTCTGCACTCGCACGTCGGCCGTCTGGCTGACCGGCTTCGAGTCGGGCGCGGTCTCAAGCGCGGGCGGCGGGCTCTTCACGACCCTGACCGGCGCCCCGACCGCGGACGGCGCGACGCTCAGGAACGGCGCGTACTCGCTGCGGATCGCCGACGCGGCGGCCGGATCGACCGTCGGCGCGCTGAAGACCTTCACGGCCGCGAACGTGGTCGTGGCGCGGTTCGCGATCCGGCTGAGCGCTCTTCCGAGCGTCAGCTCGAGCCTCGTCTATGTCGACTCGGGCACGGACCTCGTGTTCGGCTATGACCAGCCGTCGCAGAAGTTCTCGCTGACGCTCGGGAGCTCGACCGCGACGTCGGCGAGCACCGTCAGCGCGGGTGCCTGGTACGTCATCGACCTGCGTTACGACCTCCGCGCGAACCCCAACCTCGGGGACTGGCGCGTCGACGGGGTCGCCCAGACCCAGGTGACCCGCGCGGCGGCCGCGTCAACGGCCAACGGCTTCGGGCTGGGCGCGACGACGAACCCGAGCATCTACACCGCGAACTTCGACGACCTGCTCGTCGCGAATCAGGCGAAGGCGTACCCGATCGGCAACGGCAAGGTCGTCCGCCTGATCCCGGACGGCGTCGGAACGCACACCACGCCGGGCGACTTCCGCGACGACGACAACACCGCCGTGGACGCCGCGTCGTGGCAGCGCATCGACGACGTGCCGGTGACGGGGACGACCGACTACGTCCTCCAGCTCAACAACAGCGCGACGAGCTACCTCGAGTTCTCCTTCGGAAACACCGCCGAGACGTGCATCCGTGAAGTGTCCGCCGTCGTCGCCTACCGCTCGGCGACGACCACCGCCAATACCGGCAAGACGAGCATCTTCGCCGGCGCCACCGAGTCCGTCGTCTTCTCGGGCGACATGAGCGAGACGACGCTGACGTACGCGAGCGCCCTCGTCACTCCGGCCGCGGCGCCGTGGACGCAGGCGGCCGTCAACGGCCTGGTCACGCGCATCGGCTACGCGGGCGACGCGAACCCCGACCCGTACTGGGACGGGCTGATGCTCGAGCTCGCCGTCCCGTAGCTAGGCGGCGGCAGCGGCCTTCGCCGGAAGCACGGCCCGCAGAAAGTCCCCGGTGAAGCTCCCCTCGACGTCGGCGACCTGCTCCGGCGTCCCCGTCGCGATCACCTCGCCGCCGGCCTCGCCGCCCTCGGGCCCGAGGTCGACGATCCAGTCCGCCTGCTTGATCACGTCGAGGTTGTGCTCGATCACGAGCACGGTGTTCCCGGCGTCGACGAGGCGCTGGAGCATCTCGAGCAGCTTCTCGATGTCCGCGAAGTGGAGCCCCGTCGTCGGCTCGTCGAGGATGTAGAGCGTCCGGCCCGTCGCGATCTTGCTCAGCTCGGCCGCGAGCTTGACGCGCTGCGCTTCGCCGCCCGAGAGCGTCGTCGCCGGCTGGCCGAGCTTGATGTAGTCGAGCCCCACGTCGTGCAGGGCCTGCAGCCGCCGGCGGAGCTTCGGGATCTTGGCGAAGAACTTCAGCGCCTCCTCGACCGACATCTCGAGCACGTCCGAGATCGACTTGCCTTTGAAGCGAACCTCGAGCGTCTCGCGGTTGTAGCGCCGCCCGTGGCAGGTCTCGCACGGCACGTAGACGTCGGGCAGGAAGTGCATCTCGATCTTGATCTGCCCGTCGCCCTTGCAGGTCTCGCAGCGGCCGCCGCGCACGTTGAACGAGAAGCGCCCGGGCTTGTAGCCGCGCACCTTCGCCTCG
>DATFQE010000161.1:0-11528 GCA_035264445.1 Gaiellaceae bacterium
GACGTCGACATCAGCGAGAGCGAGGTCACGGCTCACGGCGAGATCACGATCAAGGGCGTCACGCGCCCTGTCGAGGTGACGGGCACGGCGACGGCGCCGCTGGCCGACCCGTGGGGCAACGACCGCATCGGCCTTCGCCTCGCGGCCGCCGTCGACCGCACCGAATTCGGCGTCAGCTGGAACAACCCGCTTCCGAGCGGCGAGCCGGCCCTGGCGAACGACGTCCGCATCGTCACCGACCTGCAGTTCGTGAAGGCGTCGTAGCAATGAAGGTCCTCGCGATCTCCGGCAGCCTCCGGGACGACTCGTTCAACACCAAGCTGCTTCGCGCAGCCGCGGAGCTCGCCCCGCCCGGCATCGGGGTCGAGCTCTGGAACGGGCTCAAGGCGGTGCCGCCGTTCGACGAGGACGACGAGGGCGAGCAGGCGCCGGCGGGCGTCGTCGAGCTGTACGACGCGATCGCCGGCGCCGATGCCCTCCTCTTCGCGACTCCGGAGTACAACTCGTCCATTCCGGGTCAGCTGAAGAACGCGATCGACTGGGCATCGCGGCCGAAGGCCACAGCGCCGATCCGCAACAAGCCGTCCGCGGTCATCGGCGCCAGCACGGGCATGTTCGGCGCGGTCTGGGCGCAAGCGGAGCTGCGTAAGGTGCTCGCAAGCGCGGGCGCCCGCGTCGTCGAGAGCGAGCTCTCCGTCCCGCTCGCGCACACGCGCTTCGACGCCGACGGGCGCCTGACCGACGAGGAGGCCCGCGAGCGGCTCGGCGAGATCGTCGCTTCGCTCGTCGCCGTCGCCGAGCGCGTCCCGGTCGCTGCCTGAACGCGAGTACCCTCGGCGCGTGCGCGTCGAGTCGTCGGTCACCGCGATCACCTGGCTGCCGTTCGCGGCGCTCGACGCTCTCCCGAACATGCCGTTCGGCTTCGCGGTCGCCCACTACGACGAGCCGCCCGGTGAGCGGCTCCGGGACATCGACGCGCTCCGCGAGGCGGACGCGTTCCGGGAGGCGAACGAGCTACGGGCCTGGATCGAGGTCGAGGGCGGCGAGATCGTCGCCCACGGCCGCGGAGGCCGCGGCGTCGTCGCGGGCGTCGGGCTCGAGCTCGGGCCCGACCAGGTCGCCTTTCCGGCGGTCGAGTTCCCCGTCATCCGTCCCGAGCCCGAAGTCGGCGACGGCTACGCGCGGTTCATGCAGACCGTCGGCGGGCGGATCGGCCTACCCGCACCGAGGCCGGTCCAGGGCGAGGCCTACTTCCACTTCGGCTCGGCGCTCGCCTGGACGACCCTCGAGCTCGTCCTGCACGCGGACGGCGGAGCCGACGGCCGCCTCGTCACCGCGAGCCCGTTCCCGCGCCACTCGCTCTATGACGGCGAGAGGCGGCTGGTCGGCGAGCACGGGTTGAAGGACTTCGACGGCTGGTACCAGCAGTCGTTCGGCGAAGCCACGCCGTGGGGCGACGAGGACGCCCCCGAGGTCGTTGCGGCGATCGAGGCGCAGCTCGAGGCCGAGCTGACCCGGATCGCCCTCACGCTCGATGCGCGGCTACCACGGCGGCGGCTCGACGTGGGGGAGACCCTCGTCGAGCAGGGCGAGCCGGGCTGCGACATGTTCATGCTGCTCGACGGCCTCCTGGACGTGGAGGTGGACGGCGAGACCGTCGCCCGCGTGGGCGCGGGAGCCGTCCTCGGCGAGCTCGCGGTCCTCGGCGACGGCCGCCGCAAGGCGACTTTACGCGCACGACGCGCTTGCCGGGTCGCGGTGCTGCCCGGCGACGCGCTCGGGGGCACTGACCTCGCCAGGCTCGCGCTCGAGCGGCGCGAGGCGCAAGGCGAGGAGGAGGGCTTGGCGTCCTAGCCGGCGGCCGAGGGCGTCGCGGCTCGCCGCGCGACCTCTTCGCGAACTGCGGGCGCGACCTCGGTTCCCAGCAGCTCGATCGCCCGCAGCACGCGCTCGTGCGCGAGGTCGCCGACGCTGATCTGCGCGAGAAACCGCTGGTGTCCGAACAGCTCGTGCTGGAAGAGGATCTTCTCGACGACCTGCTCGGGGCTGCCGACGACGAGCGCGCCGCGCAGCGTCCGCAGGGAGTCGAAGTCCTGGCGCCGGATCTCGGTCCAGCCGCGCTCCCGGCCGATCGCGTTCATCATCGCGGCGTAGGCGGGGAAGAACTCCTCGGCGGCCTGCTCGGCCGAGTCGGCCACGTATGCATGCGAGTTGATGCTGAGCGGCGGGGGCGGGTCGTGGCCGGCCTGCCTCGCCGCACGCCGGTGCAGCTCGGCGAACGGCACGAACCGCTCCGGCTGGCCGCCGATGATCGCGAGTGCCATCGGAAGGCCGAGCGCGCCGGCCCGCACGGCCGACTCCGGGTTGCCGCCGACCGCCACCCAGATCGGAAGCGGATCCTGGACCGGCCGCGGGAAGACGCCGAGGCCCTCGATCGCAGCCCGGTGCTCGCCCGACCACGTGACGTAGACGGAGGCTCGAAGCTCCAGGAGCAGGTCGAGGTGCTCCGCGAAGAGCTCGTCGTAGTCCCGCAGGTCGTAGCCGAACAGCGGGAACGACTCGATGAACGACCCGCGGCCGACCATGATCTCCGCCCGCCCGCCCGACAAGAGGTCGACGGTCGCGAAATCCTGAAAGACCCGCACGGGATCGTCCGAGCTGAGCACCGTGACCGCGCTGGTTAGCCGGATCCGGCGGGTGCGGGCGGCGGCCGCTCCGAGGACGACGGCGGGCGCGGAGACCGCGAAGTCGGGCCGATGGTGCTCGCCGACCCCGAAGACGTCGAGCCCGACCTCGTCGGCGAGCTCGGCTTCCTCCATCAGCTGCTGCGTCCGCCGCTCGGGGTCGACGTCGCCGCGCAGCTCCGCGAACGTGTAGACGCCGATCTCCATCGGGAGAACGTCAGGCGCGCGGGTTAGGGCGCGGCCCGGTCCGCGACGACGTACTCGTAGATCTCGCGTAGGTCGTCGAGCGCCGCCACGACGTCCGGCGGCTCGACGTCGGCGCCCGCGTCGATCCGCAGCGCAATGTCCTCGGCGGCGAGGAAGTTGCGCACGATCTCGGGATCCTCCCCCTCTTCCACGACGGGATTGGCGAGGTCGAACCGGCGGTCGTTCTCGAGTATCCCGCGCACGAAGCGGACGATCTCGGGCAGCGTCTCGGCGGGCTCGTCGGCCGCGAGCTCCTGCAGCTCCTCCCAGCGCGTCTGCCACTCGTGGAGATCAAGGCCAGGCTCGACCATCCCGCCTCCTTCCTCTCGGTTGTCGACGGGATGGTTGCCTATGACGTCGGGTCGAAACCCGCTAGGCGGCGCGCGCCAGCTCGCCGTCGTCGGCGACGACGGTGTCGCCGAGTTTGGCGGCGAGCTTCCCGAGAGCCTCGCCCTCGAGCTGGCGGACGCGCTCGCGCGTGATCCCGAGCTCCTTGCCGATCGCCTCCAGGGCCATCTGCTGACCGTCGAAGCCGAACCGCAGCTCCAGGATGCGGCGCTCCCGCTCGGGCAGGTCCTTCAGGGCCTCCCGTACCTCGTGCCGCCGCACCGCGTCGCCGGCCTGCTCGGCCGGGTCCTCGGCGCTCGGGTCGGCGAACAGGTCGCCGAGCTCGCCATCGCCCTCGCTGCCGATCGTCTGGTTCAGCGAGGCCGACACCTCGGCGACGTCGAGCGCCTCCTCGACGTGCAAGAGGTCGAGGCCGGTCGCCTTGGCGAGCTCCTCGGCCGTCGGGGCGCGCTCGAGCTCCAGCTCCAGGCGCTTGCGCGCCCGCCCGAGCTTGACCCGCCGCTCGTGGACGTGCGTCGGGACGCGGATCGTCCGCGACTGGTTCGCGACCGCGCGCTGACAGGCCTGGCGAATCCACCAGGTCGCGTAAGTCGAGAACTTGAACCCCTTCCGCCAGTCGAACTTCTCGGCGGCGCGGTTCAGGCCGATGATCCCGTCCTGGATCAGGTCGCCCAGAGCCATGCCCTGCCGCTGGTAGCGCTTCGCGATCGAGACGACGAGACGGAGGTTGCAGTTGATCATCCGAGCCTTCGCCTCGGCGTCGCCGCGCTCGATCCGCTTCGCCAGCTCGACCTCCTCGGCGGCGGTCAGCAGCGGGTAGCGGCCGATCTCGTTCATGAACATCGTCAGCGAGTCGGTGGTCACGAACTGGGGCGCAGCGTCGACCGCCTCCGTCTCCGGCGCCGGGGCGCTCTCGATCGCGACCTCGTGGGCCTCGAGCTCCGCGCGCACTGCCGCGAGCTCGTCCTCGTCGAGATCGTGCTCGAACGCCAGCGCGTCGAGCGCCTCCTCGGCGATCGTGCCGCGCTCCTCGGCGTCCTCGATGAAGACCGTCAGGTCTCGTGTTGCAAGCAAGTAACTCTCACTCCCTTTCCGTAGTCGGGGGCCGCCGACCGCTTGTCGCCGCCGGCGGCACTCCCACGCAATGAACTAAACGGTCTGAGAGCCCCCGCTATTCCCCGGTTCTAGCGGTCGTCGTCGCCGCTGTCGCCGCTCTCGTTCTCGCTGTCCGAGTCGACGCCGACGACCTTGTAGCCCGCGTCGAGCTGGACGTCCACCGTGGCGCCGTCGGGCTTGGTCACCTCGACCTCCCACTCGGACTCCTCGTCGTCCTTCTCGATCGCGTTGACGGTGCCGCCGCCGGTGTGCGCGAGCGCGGCTGCCTTCGCCTGCGCCGCGCCCGGCCCCGAGTAGCTGGGACCGTCGTCGTCTCCGGCACCGGCGATGGCCCAGGCGGCCGCGCCCAGCGCGAGCGCGGCGGCGACGACGACGGCTGCAGAGATCTTGATGAAGCGCGAGCTCATTGGTGCTCCCTCCTTGTCAACGGGCGATGCGCCGCGACGGTAGCGGCCGCTCGTGAGCTGACCATGAGTGCGGTTCTCATCCGGCTCTCATCCGGTCGCCCACAATGAAGACGTGCGGATCCTTGTGGTCGAGGACGAGGCCAAGCTCGCCGCCCTGCTCCGCCGCGGCCTGATCGAGGAAGCGCACGCGGTCGACGTCGCCGCTTCCGGCGAGGACGGGCTCGCGAGGGCGGGCGCGACGGAATACGACGCGATCGTTCTCGACCTGATGCTGCCCGGGATCGACGGGCTCGAGGTCTGCCGCCGACTACGTACCGCGGGGATCTGGTCGCCGGTTCTGATGCTGACCGCGCGCGACGGGCTCGAGGACCGGATCGGCGGGCTCGACGCCGGCGCCGACGACTATCTCACGAAGCCGTTCGCCTTCGCCGAGCTGCTGGCGCGGCTGCGCGCGCTGGCTCGACGGGCCGCTCCCGAGCGGCCGGCCGTGATCGCCGTCGGCGATCTGACCCTCGACCCCGCGACGCACGGCGTGCGGCGCGGGGCTGCCGAGATCGACCTCTCGCCCAAGGAGTTCGCGCTGCTCGAGACCTTCATGCGGCGGCCGAACCGCGTGCTCGCCCGCTTCGAGCTGCTCGAGCACGCGTGGGATTACGACTACGACAACCGCTCGAACGTGATCGACGTCTACGTGCGCTACCTGCGCGAGAAGATCGACCGGCCGTTCGGGCGCGCCTCGCTCGAGACGGTGCGCGGCGCCGGCTACCGGCTGCGGCCTGACAGGTGAACCGCCTGCCGCTGCGAGTCCGGCTGACGCTGGCTTTCGCCGTCGCGATGGCGGTCCTCATCGCCGTTCTCGGAGCGTTTCTCTACGTTCGCGTCCGCGAGGCGCTCGACGAGGAGTTGAACCAGGGCTTGCGCGCACGTGCGCAGGCGGCAGCGGTCGCCCGGCCCAGCGGCCGTATCGGCGACGAGGAGGGGTTCGTCCAGGTGCTCGGCCCAGGCACGACAGGCCCGCTGCGTGCCGCGGAGGTCGAGCGCGCGCACCGCGCGTCCTACTTCGTCGAGCGCGAACGGGTTCCAGGCCTCGAGGGGCCGGTCCGCCTCTTCGTCACGGAGGCGAACGGCGTGGTCGTCGTCGCGGGCGTCTCGCTGGACGACCGCGACGAGGCGCTCTCCGCGCTGCTCACCCAGCTCGCGATCGGCGGGCCGATCGCCCTCCTGCTCGCATCCCTGGCCGGGTACGCGCTCGCGGGTGCCGCGCTCCGTCCGGTCGAGGCGATGCGGCGGCGCGCGGAGGCGATCTCCGCTCAGGTCCGCGGGGAGCGCCTGCCCCAGCCGGAGGGCGACGACGAGATCGCGCGCCTCGCGCGGACGCTCAACGAGATGCTCGCCCGGCTCGAGGCCGGGATGCAGCGCGAGCGGCGGTTCGTCGCCGAGGCGAGCCACGAGCTGCGGACGCCGCTCGCCTCGCTGAAGGCCGAGCTCGAGCTGGCGCTCCGGCGCCCTCGCTCGGCGGGGGAGCTCCGGGCCGCCGTCGCCTCCGCCGCGGAGGAAACCGACCGCCTCGTGGCGCTCGCAGAGGACTTGCTCGTGCTCGCCCGCTCCGACGAGGGCGAGCTGCGTGTCGAACACGAGCCGATCCAGGCCCGTGAGCTGCTCGAGACCGTGGCGCGACGCTTCGCGGCTCGCGCCGAGGATGCCGGGCTCGACGTGAAGGTGGAGGCCGCCGCGGTGCTCGAGGCCCGCGGCGATTCCGGGCTCCTCGAGCAGGCGGTGGGGAACCTGGTCGACAACGCCTTGCGCTACGGGTCGGGCACCGTACGGCTCCACGCCAACCCAGAGAACGGGTCGGTCGAGCTCGCCGTCACCGACGAGGGCGAAGGCTTTCCGCCGGACTTCGTCGCGCGGGCCTTCGAGCGCTTCAGCCGGGCGGACGGAGTGCGGGCGCCCGGGTCCGCGGGCCTCGGCCTCGCGATCGTGGACGCGATTGCCCGCGCGCACGGCGGGACGGCGTCGGCCGGCAACCGGCCGGGCGGCGGCGCGAGGGTGACCCTCACGCTGCCGGGCTAACGGCGCTCGACCCGCGCGACGAAGCACCCGGCTTCCGTGTTGCGGATGTTGACGTAGTCGACGCCGGCGAGGTCGAACAGGCGCGCGAGTGTCGGCTCGGCGTCGGCACCGGTCGTCCGCTCGAGCTCCACGACTCGCGGCCCCGCTGCGACGGCCTCGAACGTGAGCTCGAGGTCGCGGAGCGTCGGCGGAAAATCGCCCGCCTCGTACCGCTCGCATGCGTCGGCGTGGATGAACACTGGGCCGGGCTGCGCGAACTCGGACACGCCTGCGTAAGTGTCGTGCGTAAAGAGGGTGCGCCGCTCCTCATCCTCGCGGAACGTGCGCAGGCACAGGCGGCAGGGCCCGAAGCCGGTGGCGGTCTCGGTCACGGCCGCATGTCCCCACACCGGGTCGACGCCGTGCTGACGGACGTGGCGGGCGGTGTCCTGTGCGATGCCTCTGACGGCGAAGTCCTGCGCGATTGTGGTCATCCTCGTCTCCTCTGTCGCTGGATGCGTCGCAAGGAAGAACGCGCGTCGCGGTCGCGACGTGAGATCGGAGCGCTCGCCGGCTGCGTCACGTTCCGACGATGAGCGCCTCCACCAGCTGCTCCTGCAGCCAGGAGAGATAGGCGTAGACGGCCAGCTCGGCCGCCGCCGGGTCGTTCGCGTCGAGGTCGAAGCTCATCTCCTCGGTCACGTCGAGGCGGGTGCCGAGGACGAGGCGCAGGTCGTTCAGGACGCGGAGCCAGGACTCCGCCTCGTCGGTCGAGAGCATGTCGTTGCCGAGCGTGCCCTGGACGGTCGCAATCGCCCGCTCGCGGCCGACGTCGAGGTGGTTCCCGACCAGCCCGCGGTACGCGGCCTCGGCCTCGGGGTCGTCCGGGTGCGCCGGCGGGAACAGGCGGCGGAGGTCCGGGTGGTCGGGCTCTTCGTCGACGCGCCCGTGCAGCTCCTCGCACAGCAGCTCGAGCAGTTCCCGCTCGTCGTCGGGCAGGCGCAGGCGGATGCCGCCGCCGCGGCCGCGCTTGATCCGAGCCCTCGGAAGCACCTAGTCCTGCTGCATCGTGGCCCAGAGCCCGTGTCCGTGCAGGCGGGAGACGTCGAGCTCGGCCTTCTCGCGGGTGCCGTTCGACACGACGGCCTTCCCCTCCTCGTGCACCTGCAGCATCAGCTTGGTCGCCTCGGCGAGGCTGTAGCCGAACAGCTTCTGGAACACGAGCGTGACGTACGACATCAGGTTGATCGGGTCGTTCCAGACGATCACGATCCACGGCCGGTCGTACTGCGGGTCGTCCTCGCCGCTGGGCCCCTCGATCTCGACCTCTGCCGGTGTGAGCGTCGTGCTCATGTCCTCATTGTCGCTACGCCGTTAACCTCTTGCCGGATGGAGGCCGCCGCCGACACGAGCGCGCGTGAGGGTCGCTACGAAGGCGTCCTCCGCTACTACCGGCTCGCCAAGAAGAAGGAGTGGCAAACCCGCGACCTGCCGTGGGGCGACGAGCCGCCGATCCCCGAGACTCGGCCCGGGTTGGCGCCCGAGCGGAAGGCACGGCGGCGCGATCTCTGGCGCTCCGTGATCACGCAGCAGCTCCAGGCCGACCAGTTCGCGGTCGAGATGGCGGCGCAGCTGCTCTCGATCGCGCCCGACCACGAGGCGAAGCTCTACTACTCGACGATGGTCCAGGACGAGGCGCGCCACACCGAGGCGTGGCTACGGCTTGCCGAGGAGGCCGGGGGGACGGCGGAGCACGACCCGCACCTCGACCGGCTTGCCCGCATGTTCCTCGACCTCGACACGCTCGAGCAGAAGGTGTTCCTGATGCAGGTCTTCTTCGAGCGGCTGATCATCCCCCGCTTTCGCCTGATCGCGCGCGCCGCGCCGGGGACGGTGCTCGAGGACCTCTGCAACCGGCTCACGGTCGACGACGGCATCCACCACGGCGCAGGGGTGGCCTACGAGCGCGTGCTGCTCGAGAACGCGAACGAGAAGACGAAGCGCAGCCTCGTCGACGTCACCAACACGATGCTGCCGATCTTCGTCGAGCACGCCCTGTGGCGGCCGAAGGAGCGGGCGTTCATCGGCGACGCGATGCGGACGCGCGACCTCGAGAACCTGCGCGAGGACCTGAACCAGGGCGTCAAGCTCGCGAACTCGCTCGGCCTGGACGTCACCGATGTCGAGTTGCCGTCTTTCGCATGAGTGCGCTGACGGGTAGCTGCCTCTGCGGCGGCGTGCGCTTCGAGGTGACGGAGGAGCCGCTGACCGCGTCGTACTGCCACTGCACGCGCTGCCAGCGGCGGACGGGATCGGCGGCCTCGGCCCAGGCCCGGTTCGCGCCGGGCGCGGTCCGGATCCTCGAGGGGCAGGAGCGCGTGAAGTGGTTCGAGCCCCCGGACGGCTTCCACAAGGGGTTCTGCTCGGAGTGCGGATCCGCGCTCTTCAGCCGGCCGCCGAGCGGGGGCGAGCCGACGAGCGTCCGCCTCGGGGCGTTCGACGGCGATTCGGGGATTCGGCCGCAGTACCGGCAATTCGTTGAGTACGCGGCGGCGTGGGAGCCCATCCCGGAGGACGGGCTCCCACGGTATCCGGAGGGCCGGACCTAGCTAGCTACTGAGCCGGTGCCGGTGCTCCCTGGGCGCACAGGGCATACACCGTCACCTGCCCGGGATCGGTGCTGCCGTAGTTGTTTGCCGCCCCGGACCATCCGTTTCCGGACGGGGCGTCGACCCATGTGTCCCATTGCGCTTCGGAGACGACGCCGCCGCTGATCACGCCGGTACCGGGAGGACACGCCACGGTGCGGATGGTTCCCGTGTCGTTCACGGCCACGGGGAACGTCGCGCTGACGAGCTTCGTGGCGCTGACGAAGCCAGCGGGCCCCTGCTGGCCGGCGGGCCCCCGCGCTCCCGCCGGGCCCCGCGCCCCGACAGGGCCGGCGCGTCCTTTTAGGGCCTTTCTCGCCTTGGCGCTGAGGTCGACCGTCTGGATCGTCCCGTTCTTGATGTTCTTGCTCGTGACGACGAAGGCCGCCGTTGCAGACGCGGACGAGACCAGCATCGCCACAACGCCGGCGATGATCGCGTTTTTCATGCTGCTTTCCTCTCGACTCGATGCAGGGTCACGAGGTGAGAGCCGGGGCCGGCGGCGGCGGTGGTGGCGGAGGCGGTGGGGCCGGCGGCGGAGGCGGAGGCGCCGGGTCCGAGCTCAGCAGACAGAAGATGTCGCCGAGCAGCGTCCCTGGCACCGCGTTGATGTCGACGATGATCTTGTTCAGATCGGCGATCAGCCCGAGCAGGTCGAGATGAACAGGCCCGAGGATGAGGTGCAGGACGTGGCATTCGGTGACCTGCATCGGTGCCTGGGGAGCGTTCGGTGCCGCACCGGCGCTCATCGT
This sequence comes from Gaiellaceae bacterium, assembly GCA_035264445.1. Lineage (GTDB taxonomy): Bacteria > Actinomycetota > Thermoleophilia > Gaiellales > Gaiellaceae > DATFQE01. The sequence continues at coordinate 10,254 of DATFQE010000161.1, forward strand.
GCCTGCATCGCCGCCCGTGGTCCGGTTGGGTGCGTAGACGATCGCTTGAACGCGCATGATCGTGCTCCCCCTCATGCGCGTGGTCAGCGCCTGCGCGCCCAGCCGCGCCTTCCGCTTCGTCGCGACGGCGCCGCCGCCCTGGGCGAGATCGCAGAACAACTCTCCGAGAATGCCGCCTCCCCTGCGGGCCCGCAGCTGGAGTCGGATCGGCTCCTCCGGGTTGAATGCATGCGCAATGACGTGCAGGCCGGCGAGCGTCAGATCGACCTCACCGATCTCGAGGAACAGGACCTGACACAGGGGCTCGGGCTCCTGCTGAACCGCCGACCACCCCTGTTGCTGCGGCACGCGAAGCTTCGCGATCCGTAGCCGGAACGACTTCCGTTGGACGGTCTTCGCGCCGGTCATGTCCGTGTACGTCGAGGTGACGGTGCCCACACCGACGACCCGCTTGCCCACGGCCGTGAAGCGGTTGACGACCATGCGCGTCGAGATGTTTCCCGCCACTCTGTTGGCTCCGCCGGGCGGAGGAGGCGTGTTCGACAGCTGACAGAAGATGTCCCCGAGCAGCGTTCCGGGAATCCCCTTCAGGTCGAGAACGACCTTGTTGATATCGACGATGAGCCCGAGCAGGTCGAGATGAACGGGTCCGAGAATGAGATGCAGGACATCGCACTCGGCGGCCTGCATCGGTGCCTGGGGACCGTTCGGCGTGGCTCCACCGTTCGCCGAGTACCCCGTCCCTGCACCACCGCTCGCGGTCTGGTCGGGCGCGTAGACCGTCGCGTTGGCGCGGATGATCGTGCTGCCCTTCGTGCGCGCGGTGAGCAGCCGAGCAGCGGTCTGGGCCTTGCGCTGCGTGGAGAGCGCGCCGCCGCCCTGGGCGAGGTCACAGAACAATCGTCCGAGAACGCCGCCTGACCTCTGAGCCTGAATGCGGACCTGGATCGGCTCGTCCGGGTTGAACGCCCGCAGAATGGCGTGCAGGCCGGCGAGCGTCAGGTCGACCTCGCCAACCTCGAGGAGCAGGACATGACACAGGGGCTCCGGCTCTTGCTGAAACGCCGACCAGGTGGACATCCGCCGGTTGTGGCGCTCCCGGATCGCGAGGCGGAACGGCTTGCGTGTCACCCGCGTCACCCCAGCCGTATCCGTGTACCTCGAGATCACGGTGCCTCGGCCGACAACTCGCTTGCCGACTGCCTTGAAACGGTTGAGCACCACACGCGTGGCGACCTTCCCCGCGACCTTGCTGGCACCGGCTGTGGGTGCTGT
>DATFQE010000162.1:0-9538 GCA_035264445.1 Gaiellaceae bacterium
GCGCCCGAGGCGTTCGCCGTTCAGCGGCTCTACAGCCCGCGCCACGACCTCGACGTGACCGAGACGGTCCGCGACGGCGACCTGATGCTCGTCCCGTACGGCTACCACACCACGGCCGCCGCCCACGGCTACGACCTCTACTACCTGAACGCGCTTGCGGGCGATCGCCGTTCGATGGCCGCGGCGGACGACCCCGCGCTGCATTGGGTCCGGGCCGCGTGGGACGGGCTCGAGCCCGACCCGCGCGTGCCCCTCGTGGGCTGATGCGGATCGCCAACGCGCCCGTCAGCTACGGCGCGTTCGAGCTGACCGTCGGGGTCGTGCCGAACGTCCCCGACGCCGATCGTGTGCTCGACGCGATCGCCGAGGCCGGCTACGACGGGACCGAGCTCGGGCCGCTCGGCTACCTCGGCAAGGGCGAGCTGCTCGACGAGCGCCTGCGCCGACGCGGTCTCGCTCTCGCGGGCGCGTTCGTGGAGATCCGCTTCGGCACGGAGAGCCTCGGCGAGCTCGAACGGACGCTCGATTCGATCGCGGGTCACGACGCGAAGGCAGTCCTCTGCGACAAGGGCCCGCGCGAGGGCGAGGTCGACCTGACCGCGGTGTCCGAGGCCGCGGAGCTCGTGCGCGCGCGGAGCTTCGAGCCGACCTTCCATCCCCACCTCGGCACGCGCGTCCAGACGCCGCCCGAGATCGAACGGGTGCTCGCCGGGACCGACGTGCCGCTCCTCCTCGATACCGGGCACGTGAGCGCGGCCGGCGGTGATCCGCTCGCTGCGGTGCGCGAGTGGGGCGACCGCATCAACCACGTCCACCTGAAGGACGTCCGCGAAGGCGTCTTCTGCGAGCTCGGCGCGGGCGAGGTCGATCTGGCCGGCGTTGTCGCGGCACTCGACGGCTACGCGGGGTGGCTCGTCGTCGAGCACGACTGGATTCCGAAGCCGGGCGAGGAACCGGACGCTCAGATCGAGGCGCAGGCGCGAAACCGCCGCTGGCTGCGCGAGCACGCGGGCGTCTGATGCCGGTGGCGCGTGGTCGCTATCGCGTAGCCGGCCGGGCGGTCACGACGGCTCGGAGCTGACGGAGCAGTGAGCCCAGCTCGTTGCCACGCGGAAGGAGCTCCACCGGTCGACGGCCGAGCGCGCGGCAGAAGACCACCAGGATCGCTACGCCGCCCGCCGTGTACGCGGAGGTCGAGGCGATCGCCGCGCCGATTCCCCCGTGCGACGGGATCAGCAGGAGATCCAGGCCGACCGTGACGACGAAGGCGACCGCGACGCCGACGTTCGCGCGCATCGGCTTGCTCTGAGCGATCAGCGCGTTCCCCAGCAGCTTGAGGGCGACGATCCCGAAGGCGCCGAACGCGAGCACGCGCAAGTCGTCGATCGAGCCGCGGAAGTCCTCGCCGAAGATCCCGACGCAGAGAATCGGGGCGGCGATCACGAGTCCCACGGCGAGCAGCACCGTGAGCAGGAGCGCGGCGCGAAAGACGATCGCGGCCCGTGCGCCCGCCTCGCTCGCCGATGCGCGCACCAGGTCGGGTCGCTGAACCATTCCCAGCGCCGTCGGAAGGTAGAAGAGCGCCTCGGCCCAGGCGACGGCGACGCTGTAGAGGCCGAGCTCGCGTTGGCCGGCGATCGCGCCGACGAACCACTGATCGAGCCGGTAGTTGCCCATCGTCATCACGCGACCGAGATGCGTGCGCGAGCCGAACGACAGCATCTGCCGCGCGAGGGGCACGTCAGGCCGGGGAACGCCCTCGAGCCTCCGGACGGCGTGCCACGCGAGGAGCGCCGTGGCGGCGACCTGACCGGCGATCCAGACGACGACGGCGGTCCCCACCGTGAGCAACCCGAACGCGGCCAGCGCCGCGTTCAGCGCCAGGCTCGTCGACGGTGCGAGGAGCCACGCAGAATTCGTCACGGCGAAGCCGTACTGCGACTGGATGAGCGTGCCCAGGCCGCTCTGCAGGATCAGCACAGGGATCGCCGCGAGCGCGAGCGCCTGCAGGAGCGGATCGGTTCCGCCGCCGAGGGCCGGAAAGACCACTACGAGGGCGGCGACGAGGACGGCAGCCGCGCCGCCCAGGCCGAGTGCGAGCACGAGCGAGTTCGCCGCGAGCGCGCCCCGCTTCCCCGGCTCCCGTGCCCCGATGTTGGCATTCGCCTCGTAGAGGCCGAATGCCGCCAGGCTCGCGGTCAGGATCGTGATCGTCGTCAGGAGGGCGAGCTCCCCCCGGCCGCCCGGGCCGAGGATTCGCGCGGTGATGAGAACGTTGAGCAGCGAGATGACGGCGACGCCGACGTTCGTCCCGAAGGTGGCCGCGGCTGTCGCCGTGAACGACTTCCGCGCGGCCATCAGGCCAACCTAGCGGCCGGCAGCAGCGGCCCAACGTCCTGTGCGAACTGCGCGACGCGTTCCTCCAGGCCCGGGGTGTCGTAGTCGAGGTTGACCACGAAGCCGTCTGCGCCCGCGTCTACGTACTCCTCGAGCCGCTCCGCGATCCACTGTGGCGGCCCGGCGATCGCGTGCCGGCCGCGCTCGTCCCTCCCGTGGTCCGGCTCGCCGAGGAAGCGGACGCCGATGCGCAGGATCACCCGGCTGTCCGCCCGCTCCTCACGGAGCTCCGCGGCCAGCGGACGGAGCTCGTCGGGCCGGAGCGCGACGGGGTGCCAGACGCCGCTGATCGCTGCCCGTCGCAGAGTCGCGCGTGAGACGCCCGCGACCCACAGCTCCGGACCGCCCGGCCGGACGAGCGCCGGCGCCATCCAGCCGTCCACGGTGAAGTGCTCGCCGTCGAAGCGAACGCGCCCCGGCATCTGGTCGAAGACGGACCGTGCCATCTGCAACCACTCGTTCAGGAGCCGGCCACGGCTCGTGAAGTCGGCGGCGAGCGTCTCGAACTCGCCTCCCATCCAGCCGGCCGCGACCGCCGTCACGATCCGCCCGCCCGAGAGGAAGTCGAGGGTCGTCAGCTGCTTGAGCGCGACGAGCGGGTTCCGCTGCGGGACGACGAGGGCCGAGACGCCGACCTCCAGCCGGCTCGTCCTGGCGGCGAGAAACCCCAGCGACACGAGCGCCTCCGCGATCGTCCCGTACACGGCGGCGTGCTCGTCGGGCACAAGCACGTGGTCGGTCACCCAGCCCGAATCAAAGCCGGCCTCCTCGGCCGCCGCGGCAACCGCGGCCAGCCGCTCGGCCTGCAGCGACTCGCCGTAGTTCGGCAGGATCAGCCCGAGGTGCACCCGACGCTCACGCCGTCGCCGTGATCGTGATTCCGCCGCGAGCCTTCTGCTCGAGCGTCACCGAGACCCGCTCCGGGGTTAACTCGAGGACCGCGGCGACGTCGTCGCGGATCTTCACGGCGAGCGCCTCGCAGAACGCTCCCTGGTCCCGGAAGCGTGCGAGGTAGAGCTTGAGCGACTTCGACTCGAGGCACAGCGCCTCGGGCTCGAACTCGATCGAGGCGACGTAGAAGTCCGGCTGGCCGGTGATCGGACAGACCGCGGTCAGCTCGTCGCTGACCAGCTCGACGTGGGACACGCCGGGGTTCGGGAAGCTCTCGAGGCCCGCGTAGTGCTCCGACCCTGCGTGGCCGAGCGCGACGAACTCCTTGCCGGGCTCCATGGCCGTACTGTACGGCCCGTGAAGCAGGTCTACCTCGCCGGGCCGCCGTACGCGGACGAGTACCGGCGCCGCGCGACTGCTCTGGTGCGCGAGGCGGGCTGGGAGGCGGTCGACCCGATGCGGCGGGACTTCCGCGGTGAGACCGCCGGCCACGAGCGGGAGATCGTCGACGGAGACCTGGCCGACATCGACGGCTGCGACGCCGTCCTCGCCGCCTTCACGTCGCCTGACGAAGGGACGGCGATGGAGGCCTGGTACGCGCACTCGCGCGGGACGCCTGTGGTGGCCTACACGGGCGGGACGCCGCCGCATCCGTGGACGGCGTACGTCGCGCGCTCGGTGCACGACGACCTCGAAGACGCGATCCGCGCGGTTATGCGGAGCTGATGTAGTCCGTCAGCAGGCGGATCTGGACGTCCTGCTGCTTGGACCGGTACTTGACGAGGTCGCCGATCGAGATCACGCCGCGCACCTCCCGGTCGGCGTCGAGCACGGGCAGGTGCCTGATCCTCCGCTCCGTCACCACCGCCATGCACTCGTCGAGCGTCGTCTCCGGCGTCACGTACACGAGCGGCGCCGTCATGATCTCCCGCACGGCAGTCTCCTTCTCGGTGCGGCCCTCGAGCGCGACGCGGCGCAGGTAGTCGCGCTCGGTGACGATTCCGGCCAGCCTGCGCCCCTCGAAGACGAGCAGGGAGCCCACGTTGGCGTCGACCATGCGCTTGATCGCGTCGAAGACCGTCGCCTCGCCGTCGATCGACAGGACCTCGCGCCCCTTCTCGTCGAGGATGTCGGAGACGTGTTCCACCGGCTGCGTCCGCCTAGCCTACAGGGCCTCGATTCGCGCGCCCCTGCGGGCTAGGCTTCGGTCGTGGCGCAGACCGCGCACAAGAGCTTGCCGCTGATTCTCGCGCGAGAGTTCGCCTCCAATATCGCAACGCCGGTCACCGTGATGGACGAGCAAGGCCGGCTGGTGTTCTTCAACGAGCCCGCCGAGCGCCTCCTCGGCCGCAGGCAGGCCGAGGTCGGGGAGCTCGCGCCGCACGACTGGTCGCAGATCTTCAGGGTCGAGCGGCTCGACGGCGGCGAGGTGCGGTTGGACGACATGCCCGTGGGCATCGCCCACCGTCAGCGCTGCCCGGCCCACGACACGCTCGCCTTCACGACGCCGGCGGGAGATAGGCACAACATCGAGGTCACCGCCTTTCCGCTGCTCGGGCGGGATGAGGGCTACTTCGGGGTCGTGGCGGTCTTCTGGGAGGTGCGCGACGAATGAGGGCCACGGTCTGGGGCTGCCGCGGGTCGCTCGCTTCCCCGGGCCCCGAGACCGTCGCCTTCGGCGGTAACACGTCGTGCGTCCAGCTCGAACTCGCCGACGGCACCCCCGTCGTGCTGGACGCCGGCACCGGGATCCGGCTGCTCGGGCTGGAGCTCGCCCGGCTGCCACGGCGGCCGATCCACGTCGTCCTGACGCACCTGCACCTCGACCACCTCGAGGGGCTGGGCTTCTTCGTCCCGCTCTGGGAGCCGGGCCTGGAGATCCACGTGTGGGGCCCGGCGTCGCCGGTAGACACCCTCGAGGAGCGGATCGCGCGATACCTGTCGCCGCCGCTCTTTCCGGTCCAGCTCGCCGAGGTCCCGTCCACGCTGATCTTCCACGACCTGCCCGAGGAAGACTTTGCGCTGGGCTCGGCGCGGCTCCTTGCGGAGCCGGTCTCGCACCGCGGCCCGACGGTCGGCATCCGGATCGAGGAGGCGGGTACGACGCTGGCCTACATCCCGGATCACGAGCCGTATCTGGGCGCGGAGCCGGAGCGCGTCGACCCGGAGTGGCTGTCGGGCTACTCGATCGCAGAGGGCGTGACGGTGCTGATGCACGACGCGCAGTACTTCGAGCACGAGTATCCGAACCACGTCGGCTGGGGTCACTCGAGCGTCAGCCACGCCGTCGCCTTTGCGCAGGCCTCGGGCGTGGAGAAGCTCCTGCTCTTCCACCACGACCCCCTGCACTCCGACGACCAGCTCCGCTCGCTGGAGGCCCGCGCGCGGGCGCTCTGGGGCCCCGACGGTCACGCGCCCGAGCTCGCCTTCGAGGGGATGACGCTCGCACTCGACACCGAGGTCGAGGCGCGGTCACCCGCTTAGAGGCTGCGAGTGGTAATCAGGAGGTCGTTTCCCGCGTAACCAGCATGCGGCCACATGCGTTGAACGAGCATGTTCGGCTTCCCAGCCCCATCGTCGCTCCCGTGCCCCGAGTGCGGCGCGCCGATCGAGCTCGACGGCGGCGATCACGAATGCGACGAAGAGCGGCGGCGCTGGCATCAACTCTTCCTCGTGAACGGCGAGATCGAACGGCTCGAGGATGAGGTTCGCGACTACCTCAGCTCTCCGCTAGGGCAGTTCGAATCGTTCTACGCCGAGCGCGAGCGCTTACTCCACGCCGCGTAGGGCGCGGAGGAACGAGCCGCCGCCGATCACCCGCTCCGCGCGCGGAGCAGCCCGCTCGCGTAGCCCGCGGTCGGACGTCACGAGCCAGTACCGCTGCTCGCTGGCCGCCTCGCGGGCGATCGTGTCGTCGGCCGTTTCGGAGCTCTCGAAGACGACGCGCGCGTCGACGTCCTCGCGTGCGGCCCAGTCGGCCACGAGACGCACGAGGTCGTCGCTCGGCACGTTGGGCCACGCGGAGCGCCGCACGTTCTCCGCGTCGACGAAGACGACCGGCTTGCCGATTTAGACTCCTCCGATCGAGGACGACATCACGACTCAGGAGGTATATCGATGAAGCGGGTTCTCGTCATCGCCCTCATCGCGCTGGTGGCACTGGCGGTGGCGGCGCCCGCGCCGGCCGCCGGCCCGACGCTCAAGTCCCTGGCGCGTCAGATCACGGCGCTCCAGAAGCAGGTCAAGACCCTGAAGAAGCAGGTCACCGAGGCCCGCGGCACGGCCGCGACCGCGCTCGTTTACAGCGGGTGCTCGACGGCGGTGACAGCCGACGCGCTCCAGGGAACATGGACGCTCCTCGACCAGAAGAGCGCCACGGGCTTCGGGCCGCAGACGCCCGTCAACGACTACCAGAATTGCCAGTTCCTGCGCATCACCCGGGCGCCCACGACAGTGCCGCCGAACGTCTCTGTGTTCAACGCCCTGCTGGCGCTCTTCCGGGGCTAGCGCGCGATCTCGCGCTGGGGCTCGATCAGATCGAGCCCCTCTGCGAGCGTGAAGAACGCACGGGCGAACGGCGAGTGCTCCGTGCGGCGGCGCACGTCGTCCCAGTCCACCTGCTCGCGGACCGCGCGCGTCATCTCGATCAGCGTGTCGAACTCGAGCTCGTGCTCGCGCAGGGCGAGCAGCTTGGAGACGAGCACGTCGCCGGGCGCGACGACCTTCACCTTGATCGCCATCACCTCGAGCTCGTCGCCGCGCGCGAGCATGTCGTCGGTGACCGGGTTCTCGGTCGGCCGGAAGATCAGGTCGACCAGCACGTCGTTCTCGTCGTGCGCTTTGAAGAGCCACCCTTCCGGCGGGCGCTCCGGCTTCATCCCGGCCTCGACCAGCGCCTGCAGCGCGCGCTCGGCGTCCTCCTCCTTGACGAGGAAGTCGAGGTCGTGGTCGCGCTCGGGCCCGCCGCGCGCCCAGATCGCGAGGCCGCCGCCGAGCAGGTGCGGGACCTTCGCCTCGCGCAGCGCCGCGACCGTCTTCTTGAGCGTCGCGACGAGCTCCCCGAAGGGAGCTCCGTTCTCCGAGCTGCTCATGCTGTCTACGCTACCCGCCCCAGTGACGGGTTCAACCATCAGGGTCGCGGCAGCCGGCGACATCCATTGCCACGAGGGGAACCGCGACGAGATCGCGGGCGCGTTCGAGCGGATCGCCGAGTGTGCCGACCTCGTCGTGCTCGCGGGCGACCTGACCACGCACGGGGAGCCCGAGCAGGCCGCCGTGCTCGCGGACGCCTGCCGCGACCTCGACGTGCCGGTGTTCACCGTCCTCGGGAACCACGACTGGCACGCGAACCGCGTCGACGAGCTGCTGCAAGTGCTCCAGAGCGGCGGCATCGTGGTGATCGACCGGCGCAGCGCGACCTGCGACGTGCGCGGCGTGAAGGTCGGCCTCGCCGGCGCGAAGGGGTTCGTCGGCGGCTTCCCGGATTCGACGCTCCCCGACTTCGGGGAGCCGCTGATGCGCGCCATCTACGCCGAGACCGGCGCCGAGGTGCGCGCGCTCGACGTCGCGCTCGACGAGATTGCAGGCTGCCCGATCCGGATCGCGCTGCTGCACTACGCGCCGACGACCACGACGCTCGAGGGCGAGCGGCAGACGATCTGGAGCTTCCTGGGCAGCGACCGCCTCGCCGGGCCGATCGCCGCGCACCTTCCGACAGTCGTGGTGCACGGCCACGGCCACAACGGCACGTTCGAGGGCTTCATCGGGCCGGTTCCCGTGTTCAACGTCGCCCTCCACGTGCTGGGCGCCGACTTCTGGGTCTTCGAGTTCGACGCGCAGGGCCGCCTGCTCCACAAGCGGAGCGAGCCCGAGCCGGCGCTACGAGCCGCGCAGCACGCCGAGACCTAGGAGCCGACGACCTGGACCAGCCAGCGGCGGTCGCGCTCGCGGTCGAGCTCGATGAAGAGCACGCGCTGCCAGGTCCCGAGCAGGAGCTCGCCGTCGCGAACTGGAATCGACTCGCCGGCCGAGCCGAGCAGCATCGACATGCAGTGCGAGTGGCCGTTGCCGAACTCCATGTCCTCCTCGCAGATGTTCTCGGTGCGCTTGTCCCAGTCGTCGTGCGCGTAGTAGCCCTCCTGCGGCACCAGCCGCTTGAGCAGCGAGGCGAAGTCCTCCATGAACCCCTGCTCGAACTCGTTCACCCGGACACAGCAGGTGGTGTGCGGCGAGTAGATGCACGCGATGCCGTCCTTGATCCCGCTCTCGCCGACGGCCGCGTTAACCTCGTCCGTGATGTCGCGGACCGAGAGACCCCCGGTCGTGCGCAGGCGGCGTTCGTGCTGGAAGACCTTCACGGCGGGCCAGATGCTATCGCCCGTTCGTGGGGGCGGTGTGCAGATCCTCGGCTAGGCTCGTCCCGGGGCCCGTAGCTCAGCTGGTTAGAGCAGCGGACTCATAATCCGTTGGTCCCAGGTTCGAATCCTGGCGGGCCCAAGGAGAAAGCTCCCGCAACGGGGGGCTTTCTCCCGTTTTGCGGCTCGTGCAGCCTGCTCGGGTGGCAACGTAGGAGGCAACGCGCCGGGTAGATTGCGGCAGTCGCGCGCCCGCCCCGAGGCTGTTCGCCCGGGCCTCGGAGCGCACGCACACACGATGGTCGAAGTGCGCCGCGGGACCCAGACCAAACCAGACCAAACCAGACTAGATTCGCGCCGCCGCGGGACCGCATGTACACACCCACGAAACTAGGTTACAGGATGATTCAGACCGCCCCCTGCCCGTGATCACGCGCATCGCGCCCGCGCTCACCACGCTCGCGAAGTAGCACGGCCGCTCGGTCGGCACGAAGCTGCCGACGTCGCGTGTCGGGGGTGCCGAAGACCTCAACGGAAACGGACCGGTGACAATGTCGACAGACGCGATGAGTCTCGTGGGCGGTTAGTAGCCGCCCGTTCGGGCCTTCAACTCGGCGAGTTCGGCCTGGATCTGGTGGAGCGCGTCCATCATCTCCGTGTGCTCGCTGCTTCTCTCCTCGCGCACGAACCGAGAAGCGATGGCGGCCGTGAGGAGCGACAGGAAGCTGATCCCGACGAACATCAGAGCGATCCCGACCACCCTGCCCCCCACGGTGTGAGGCGTCAGGTCGCCGTACCCGACCGTCGTCACGGTCACGACGGCCCACCAGACCCCATCCCAAAGGGTTCCGAACTCTGTTTCGGCGGCGTACTCTGCGGCCCCTCCAAGCACCACG
>DATFQE010000163.1:0-7110 GCA_035264445.1 Gaiellaceae bacterium
GTCCGCGAGGTGCACAACGTGCGCGTTGTCAACCTGGGCGACGCCAACGAGGTCTCCCTCCACCTCAAGCTGCCCGGCGACCTCACGCTCGACCAGGCCCACGAGGTCGCGTCGCACGTGGAGCGCGCCGTTCAGGACGAGCTGCCGGAGGTCGTCTCCGTCCTCACGCACCTCGAGCCGCTGCGCGAGGCCGAGGAGGGGACGCATGCGGCCGCGGACGCGGAGGCGGACGCCGTTCGCGGGCTCGTCGTCGAGGCGACCGGCCGGCCTCCGCGCGAGCTGCGGTTCGTCGAGACTCCCAACGGGCTCGTCGTGTTCGTCTCGCTGGCGCTCGACGCGGCGTCCTCGCTCTCCGCTGCACATGCCCGCGCCAGCGAGATCGAGGAGCGGATCCGCGCCGCCGTTCCCGTTGCCGACGTGGTGGTGCACACGGAGCCGTGAGGCTGTGCATGTTCAGTCCGCGCGGGCGACATCTCGAGCGCGGTTGGCCGGGCCGGATCGAGGGCGAGCACGTGATTCAGCTCGCCGCGCAGACGCTGCAGTCGTTCTTCTCGGGCGGCGGCAACGCCCGCGAGCATTCGGGCTGCGCGCTCGCCGACGTGGAGCTGCGCGCGCCCGTCCTCCACCCGCCCTCGGTCCGGATCTTCGACGGCGACGACTTCGCGTTCGCGAACCCCGCGGCGATCCACGGGCCGGAGGACGAGATCCGCGACCCCGGCGCCCACCTGGCGTACGAGCTGCGGCCGACCGCGGTCATCGGCGCCGAGCAGGCGGTCGGCGGCATCACGCTGATGAACGTCCTCACCGCACCGGCGCTGGGCGGCGCGAAGGCGCGCGACTTCGCGCTCGTGCTCGGCCCGGTGGTCGTCACACCCGATGAGGACGTGCCTGCGGTGCACGTCGACTGGCGACGGCTCGTCTCGCACGCCGCGCGGAACACGCACCTGCTGCCGGGCGACCTGATCGCCGCCGCGCCGATCGCGACCGGCGCCGCCGACGGCGTCGTCGAGGTCGGCGTCGAGGGAATCGGCTCGCTCCGAAATCTCATCTCGGGCAGCTAACGTTGGTTCCAGGATGTCGCCGCTCCGCTCCGTGACGACACGCCGGCTGATCGCGCTCGGCGCGCTCGTCGGCCTGTCGGCGCTGGTCGTGACGATGGTCGCGGTCCGGATCTCGGCGACCGGCAGCCTCGACTACTTCAACCTCGTCTGGAACCTCGTCCTCGCGTGGATCCCGCTCGGCCTGGCTCTGCTCCTCTACGACGGTGCGCGGCGCGGCGTCGCGGGCCGCTGGCTGCTGTCGCTCGGCGCGCTGTGGCTGTTGTTCTTCCCGAACGCGCCGTACCTGATGACCGACCTCAAGTACCTGCGCGAGGTCGGCGGCGCGCCGTTCTGGTTCGATGCGGTGCTGGCCGTGTCGGCGGCAGTCGCCGGGCTTGCGCTCGGCTTCCTCTCGCTGTATCTGGTGCATGCGGTCGTCCAGCGCCGCTTCGGCGCGGTGTGGGCGTGGGTCGGCGTCTGGGCGATCCTCCTGGTGGGCTCGATCGGCGTCTTCCTCGGCCGCTACCAGCGCTTTAACTCCTGGGACGTCTTCACCGACCCGGGGCCGATCCTCTCCGACCTCGCGAAGGGCCTGTCCGACCCGCTGAACTACCCGAAGGTGCTCGCGGTCACGATCGTCTTCAGCGGCTTTCTGGTCGGCGGCTACGCGATCTTCTACGCGCTGGCCCGCTTCAGCCGCCTGCTCGACGACGAGCCGCAGTCGATCTAGGCGGGGGTATCCTCCGGGAGATGCCGTTCTACCAGCGCCTCGGTGACCTTCCGCGCAAGCGGCACGTCCAGTTTCGCGAGAACGGGACGCTCCTGACCGAGGAGGTCATGGGCCTCGAAGGGTTCACCGGAAACGAGTCGATCCTGTACCACCTGACCTCGCCCTGTCGGGTCAAGGAGCTGGGCGACTTCGACCCGATCAAGCGGAAGGAATGGGTGCCCGACGCACATGCGCACCGGCATTTCAAGACCTGGGGCCTCCAGCCGGAGGGCGACGAGATCTCCGGTCGCCGGCTGCTGATGTGGAACAACGACGTCGAGATCTCGTTCGTGCGCCCGTCCGAGACGATGGACTACTTCTTCCGGAATGGCGAGGGCGACGAGGTCTACTTCGTCCACGAGGGGTCGGGCACGTTGGCGACGACCTTCGGGGACGTGCCCTACAAGGAGGGCGACTACGTCGTCATCCCGCGGGGGACGACGTACAAGTTCGAGCCGTCAGGGCCGCAGCGCTACCTGCTGTTCGAGACGCCCGGCCTGATCGAGATCCCCAAGCGCTACCGCAACGAGTACGGGCAGCTGATGGAGCACGCGCCGTTCTACCACCGCGACATCCATCCGCCGACCGAGCTCCGCACGATCCGCGAGCGCGGCGAGTTCGTCGTCAAGGTGCGCGTCCGCGACGGTTACCAGGACTACGTCCTCGACTACCACCCCTTCGACGTCGTCGGCTGGGACGGCTATCTCTATCCGTGGACGTTCTCGATCCACGACTTCGAGCCGATCACGGGGCGGATCCACATGCCTCCGCCGTCGCACCAGACCTTCGCGGGCCCGAACTTCGTCATCTGCTCGTTCTGCCCGCGCAAGCTCGACTTCGACCCGATGGCGGTACCGATCCCGTACCACCACTCGAATCTCCAGAGCGAGGAGATGATCTATTACGTCGAGGGCAACTTCTCCTCCCGCAAGGGGATCGAGATCGGTTCGATCACGCTGCATCCGTCGGGTCTCCCGCACGGGCCGCAGCCGGGGCTCGCAGAGAAGTCACTGGGGGTCACCGAGACGCATGAGCTCGCGGTGATGTGCGACACGTTCCACCCGCTCAAGCTGTCGAAGCTCGCCAAGGACACCGACGACGGCAAGTACGCGTACTCGTGGTACGAGGAGCCCGGCGCTCCGCACACGTACGACGAGGACCCGGCCGGCGCGACCTCGCACTTCTAGCCCTGAAGCTCGTTCTCGACTGGGACGGCACCTGCACGGAGCGGGACGTCGGCGTGATGGTGATGGAGCGGTTCGGCGACCTGACGCTCTACGACCGCGTGCCCGGTCTCGGCGACGGCTTGACGCACGACGAGCTGCTCGCCCAGGAGTTCGCCACGGTCACCGCGCCGTATGACGAGGTGCGCGAGTTCGTGCTCGAGCAAGCCCGCGTGCGGCCGGGCTTCCACGAGCTGGTCGCCGCGCACGACCCGCTCGTGATCTCGGGCACCTTCCACGAGCTGATCGAGCCCGTGCTGGAGCGGGAGGGCGTCTCCGTGCGGCTGCTGGCGAATCGGGTCGAGCCGAGGCGCGAGGGATGGCGCGTCGTGTTACGTGACGGCGCCGTGTGCGACTCCTGTGGGGAGGGCTGCAAGCGCGCTGCCCTTCCCGACGGGGACGTGGTGTACGTCGGCGACGGGTACTCGGATCGCTGTGCTGCGCTCGCCGCCTCGCGGGTGTTCGCACGCGACGGGCTCGCTGCCTATCTCGACGAGCACGGCGTCGACTACACGCCCTTTCAGGATCTGAGGGACGTTGCCCGCGGCCTGGGCTGAGGAACTGCTGCGCCGTGCCTACGCGGCGTTCAACGCGCGCGACATCGAACGGGCACTTGTGGTCATGCACCCGGACGTGGACTGGCCGAACGGGATGGAGGGCGGGCGCGAGCTCGGCCACGACGCCGTGCGCGCCTACTGGTCGCGCCAGTTCGGCCTGATCGACTCGCGCGTCGAGCCCGAGTCGTTCGACGAGGTCGACGGGAAGATCGTCGTGCAGGTCCATCAGGTCGTTCACGACCTCGACGGTGCGCTCCTCTCTGACCAACGCGTCGAGCACGTCTACACGCTGCGCGACGGGCTGATCGCGCGGATGGACATTCGAGGCAGCTAGCGGCCCGTCGGGCGCAGCGCGACCGACGCGACGCGTTACATGAATGCTGGCGCGAACTCGACGCGTCCGCGTAGAGCGGGGTCATAGGCGGTTAGCGGGACCGCCATGAAGGCCTCGTCGGGCCACTCGGGGTTCGGCGCCTGGAGCCCGAGCGTCGAGGCCGGACGAAAGCCAAAGCGCGGGTAGTACGTCGGGTGGCCGAGGACGAGCACGAGCGGTTCGCGACGCTCGTCGGCGAGCCGGAGCGACTTGCGCGTCAGCGCGGACCCGATGCCGGCCCGCTGCCGATCCGGAGCGACGCTCAACGGCGAAAGCTGCAGCAGCCGCGTGTCCGAGCCGCCGAGTTCCGAGTAGGTGTACATCACGTGACCGACGATCCGCCCGTTCTCCTCGGCGACGAGCGTGAGCTCCGGGACGTACTCCTTCGAACTGCGAATCGCCTCGACCAGGCGGGCCTCGTCCTGCTTGCCGAAGGCAGCCGCGGTCACCTCGGCGACGGCGGCGTAATCGCCCTCTGTCTCCGGTCGGATCTTCACGGGCCTTGGAGCGCGCGTTCGAGCGCTTCCTTCGCGTCGTCGAGAATCGGATCGCCGTGCGTGAGGAGCAGGGCTTCGACCGGAAGCTCGAGCAGCGGTCGCAGCGTCGCGACGAGCTCGTCGCGCGGCTGCGGTGCGTACCAGCCCGGTGGGCAGAGGCGGGCGCCGCCGTCATCCGTGCCGAGGACGACGTCGCCGAAGAGGAGCGCCCGGTGGGACGGCAGCCAGAAGATCACCTCGCCGCCGCGGTCGGCGTCCTTGGGGATGACGCCGCCGGGAAGCACGTCGTGCACCGCGAAGACGTCCGTGTACTGCACGCGGTCCTCGATCCGATGCACCCGGCCCTCGGCGACGAACACCCGCGCGCCTTCGTATCGCTCGACGATCTCCTGTGCGCTGCGGGAGTGCCAGTGGATCGTGATCAGGATCCGCGGCGGCCCGTGGTGGTGGACGTCCTCGTCGAGGGCCTGCCAGAACCGCTCGGCATCGTCGCTGCCGGCGGGAGGGACGAGCGGATCGAACACCACGAGCTCGTCCTCGGCGACCAGCGCGTACGAGGCGACTTCCTGCTGCCAACCTTCGCCGCCCTCCGCGTCGGCCGGCTCCCATTCGGGGTGCGGCAGCGCCCATCGCCATAACCGAGGCCGGAGCTCGACGACGTCCATTCGCGCGAGACTACCGCCCGGGTGTTACCGGCCCGGGCGCGCCTCGAGCCGCCGGGTCGCCGCCCCGCCCATGCGTAGTCTGCGGCCGTGGCGCTGCTGGCCGTTCCCGAGCCGTACGACTTCGAGCTCTCGACCGAGCGCTTCCGCGCATTCGGGCCCGACGTCGCAAATCTCTGGCACGAGGGCGGCCTGCACCGGGTTGTCGGCGGCCGCGAGGTGCGGATCGAAGCGGCCCCGGGCGGCGTCGACGTCGAGCGGCTCGATGCCGACGTCGAGCCGGTCGTGCGCTCGCTGCTCGGGCTTCCGTTCGAGCTCGCGCCGTTCTACGCCTTCGCGGAGTCGGACCCGGTGCTGGCACGGCTCGTCGGCGGGCTGGAGGGTCTGCGCCCGCCGTTGGCGCCCGATCCCTTCGAGTCGCTCGTCACCTCGATCAGCGCTCAGCAGGTCTCGCTGTTCGCCGCCTTCGCCGTTCGCAACCGGTTCGTCGAGCGTTACGGCGAGCGCGGAGAGCACGCGTACGCGTTTCCGCGGCGCGAGCGGGTCGCAGCGGGCTCGGTCGAGGAGCTCCGCTCGCTCGGGTTCTCGACACGCAAGAGCGAATACGTCCTCGGGATCGCGCGGTCCGACCTCGACCTCGACGGGTTTGGCGAGCTGGCGGACGACGAGATCCGGGCTCGTCTGACCGCGCTCCCCGGGATCGGCGAGTGGACGGTCGACTGGTTCCTGGCACGCCACCTCGCGCGGCCGCGCGCGTGGCCGGCCGGCGACCTCGGACTACGCAAGGCCGTCGCCGCCTTCTACAGCGCGGACGGCGACATCCGTGAGTTCGGCTCTCGGTTCGCGCCGTTCGAGAACCTCAGCGCCCACTACCTCCTCACCGGCCTTCGTGTGATGCTGCCCGCGTGAACGTCGTCCTCCTGCACGCGTTTCCGCTCGACTCGCGCATGTGGGAGGCGCAGCGCTCGGCGCTTGTCGGCCATGCCGTCCACGCGCCGGATCTCTACGACCTGGGCTCCTCGATGGAGGAGTGGGGGCGGGCGATCCTCCCGGCGGTCGACGGCGACTTCGTCGTCGTGGGCGCCTCGATGGGCGGCTACGCGGCGCTGGCGCTCGCCGGGCTGGCGCCGGAGCGGGCCCGTGCGCTCGTGCTCGTCGGCTCGCGCGCCGACCCCGACGACGGCGAGCGGCTCGAGCGGCGCGCGTCGACGATCGAGCTGATCCGCGAGGGCGGGCCCGCAGCGGTCTGGGAGGACATGCGCGGCAAGCTCTTCTCCGAGGACGCCGACGCCGCCGTGGTCGAGCGAGCACGGTCGCTGGCGCTCGACCGCGATGCGGACGCGCTGGTTCGCGCGGTGGAAGCGATTCGCGACCGGCGGGACACGACCGGCGTGGTCGCCTCGCTCGAGGCGCCGGTGCTCGTCGCCGTCGGTGACGCCGATCCGTACGTGCCTCGCGAGGTCGCCGAGGACCTCGCGGCGCGCGCACGCGACGGCCGCATCGCGATCTATGCGGGCGGTCATCTCCCGAACCTCGAGCATCCGGAGGAGTTCAACCGCGCGCTGATCGCCCTCCTCGAGGAAGTCGGCCATGGCTAGCCGAGCCACGTCCAGGGTCTGACCCCGGACGTGGCGGATTCAGCCCTGGGGTGTGCGCGGGGGATCGAGCGGCGGCTCCGGGGCGCCGACCCTTGTGGGCACGGACTCGGCGCAGTGGGGGCCCGAGCTGCCCGAGACCGCACTCACGGAGTACGACCCGGTCGACTCCTAGCTGGCCGGCACCTCGGCTTCCCGGAGGATCTGCCGCAGCCGGTCGGCGTTCGCAGCCGCCTGCGCGACGAAGTCGCGGCCGTCGCCGGGATCGCCGGGGCTGCGGTTGTTGTTGTTGAACAGGACGTATGCGTTCTCGGCCTCGCCTGCCAGCTCGCGCAGCGGCTCCACCCACTCGCGCAGCTCGTCGTCGGAGTAGAGGTAGTCGAAGCGCTCGCTC
>DATFQE010000164.1:0-3478 GCA_035264445.1 Gaiellaceae bacterium
CGCATCGACCGTCCGCCGGCCTGCTCCATCGCGGCGAGCATGCCGATCGGCTTCGCTCCCCCGGGGAAGCGCTCCCGCAGAGCGGCAAGCAGCTCGTCCGCGTCCCAGCGCTCGTCGGAGACGAACGCCTCGCCCGCCTGCCACGGCTGCAGGACGTTGACGACGCCGCCCCAGACGAAGAAGCACTGGCCCGTGATCTCCTGCGCCTCGTCGGCCGCGAGCGCGACGACGACCGGCGCCATGTTGCCCGGATCGAGCGGGTCGAAGCCGTCTTCCGGCCTGGCCAGCTCGCCGAACGTCTCCTCGGTCATGCGCGTGCGCGCGTTCGGGGCGAGGCAGTTGACCGTGACGCCGTAGCGCTCCAGCTCCTGCGCCGCGATCAGCGTCAAGCCCGCGATGCCGGCCTTGGCCGCCCCGTAGTTCGCCTGGCCGACGTTGCCGAAGACGCCCGACGGGCTCGCGGTCGTGATCACGCGGGCGCGCACCTCCTCGCCCGCCTTCGCGCGCTCGCGCCAGTACGCGGCGGCGTGGTGGAGCGGCCCGAAATGCCCCTTGAGATGGACGGCGATGACGGCGTCCCACTCCTCCTCTGTCATGTTGACGAGCATGCGGTCGCGCAGGATCCCCGCGTTCAGGACGAGGATGTCGAGCCCGCCGTAGCGGTCGACCGCGCGGGCGATCATCGTTTCCGCCTCGTGGAAGTCGGCGACGTTGCCGTAGTTCGCGACCGCCTGGCCTCCGGCCGCGACGATCTCGTTCACGACCTCCTGCGCCGGGCTCGCGTCCTGCCCTTCCCCGGCGAGCGAGCCGCCCAGGTCGTTGACGACGACGCTTGCTCCGGCGCGCGCGAGAGCCAGCGCGTGCTCGCGGCCGATGCCCCGTCCGGCGCCCGTGACGATCGCAACCTTGCCCTCGAGGGACGGCATTGCGGAAAGATCCTAATTCGATGAGCTTCGAAGGCACTCAGGTGCAAACGTCGATCTACGTCGCAGGCGAGTCGGAGTGGCCGATCGCACCCGAGGCGTGGGAGGCGCGCGCGGCGGAGGCGTTGGAGGCCGGCCCGTTCGACTACATCGCGGGCGGGGCCGGCTCCGAGTCGACGATCCGCGCCAACCGGGAGGCGTTCGAGCGCCGCCGGCTACTCCCGCGCATGCTGCGCGGGAACCGCGAGCGCGACCTCTCCGTCACCGTCCTCGGCACGTCATCGCCGGCGCCGTTCCTGCTCGCGCCCGTCGGCGTGCTGTCGATCGCCTGCGCGGAGGGCGAGCTCGACGCCGCGCGCGCGTCCGCCGCGACCGGGGTGCCGATGATCCTCTCGAGCGCGGCCTCCCACTCGATCGAGGAGGTCGCCGAGGTCGTGGGCGACGCTCCTCGCTGGTTCCAGCTCTACTGGATCAACGACCGCGAAGTGGCTGCGAGCTTCGTGTCGCGGGCGGAGGAGAGCGGGTTCGGAGCGATCGTCGTCACGGTCGACACGCTCGTCCTCGGATGGCGCGAGCGTGACCTCGAGAAGGCGTACCTCCCCTTCCTGAGCGGCGAGGGATGCGCGCAGTACTTCTCCGACCCCGTTTTCCGCACGCGGCTCGAGCGGCCGCCCGACGAGGACATGCTCGCGGCGGCGGCGGCCGTCCTCGCCACGTTCCCCAACCTCGGCCTGACCTGGCAGGACCTCGACTGGCTGCGCGCCCAGACCGAGCTGCCGCTGCTCGTCAAGGGCGTGCTCGCTCCCGACGACGCGCTGCTCGCGTTCGAGCACGGCGCCGACGGCGTCATCGTCTCGAACCACGGCGGGCGCCAGGTCGACGGCGCCGTGGCGACGCTCGACGCGCTCGTCGCGGTGCGCGCCGCCGTAGGCCCGGAGGCGACCGTGCTAATGGACGGGGGAATCCGCCGCGGCTCGGACATGTTGAAGGCGCTCGCCCTCGGAGCGGACGCCGTCCTGCTCGGGCGGCTCTACGCCTACGGTCTCGCGGTGGCCGGACGGGCGGGCGCCGAAGCGGTCATCCGCCAGCTGATGGCCGACTTCGACATCACCCTCGCCCTGGTCGGAGCGCACAGCGCCGCCGAAGTCGACGAGTCGTGGATCGCGGCGTCGTCCTGACACGGGCCGGCCGGGTGGCGGTCGACGCACTCGAGCTCGAGCCGCCCGGCGAGGGCGAGGCGCTCGTCCGGATCGAGGCGAGCGGCGTCTGCCACACCGACCTGCACATCATCCGGACCGGCGGCTGGAGGCAGGTGCCGCCGATCGTGCTCGGCCACGAGGGGGCCGGTGTCGTCGAGGCGGTCGGCGAAGGCGTCCAACACGTCGGCGTGGGCGACCGTGTCGTCGTGGGCTGGCGCTCACCCTGCGGCCGGTGTCCGTGGTGTCTGCGCGGTGCGCGGCATCTCTGCCGGACGCCTCCGGGACCGGGAGAGCGGATGCGGCTCTCGGACGGCTCGGTCGCGGCCGGCGCCCTCCAGACGGGGACGCTCGCGACCAGGACCGTCGTCCACGGCTCGGCGCTCGTGCCGCTGAGCGCGCCGCTTCCGGCCGACCAGGCGTGCCTGATCGGCTGCGCGGTCGCTACGGGCGTCTGCTCGGTGCTGAAGACGGCTCAGGTCTGGGAGGGCGCGCGGGTGGGCGTGATCGGCTGCGGCGCCGTCGGGCTGTCGGTCATCCAGGGCGCCCGGATCGCCGGCGCCTCGGAGATCCACGCGATCGACCTCGACGAGCGGAAGCTCTCGGCGGCGGGGCGGTTCGGCGCAACGCACTTCGGCGACGAGGAGGCGAGGCGGCTCGACTTCGTCTTCGACGTCGTCGGCCGGCGGGAGACCGTCGCGCAGGGGCTCCGCATGCTCGGGCACGCGGGGTCGCTCGTCTACATCGGCCTCCCGCAGCCGGGCTCGGAGGCGATCGTCGGGCTCGAGCACCTCTTCGACCGGCGCCTGCGGATCCTGGTCTCCCACGGCGGCGACCACGTGCCGGACGAGGACTTCCCACGGCTGGCGCAATTCGCGGCGGAGGGCCGACTGGACCTGGCCGGCATGGTCACCAAGCGGATCACGCTGGACGAGGTCGAGCAGGCGTTCGCCGACATGGAGGCCGGCGAGGTCATCCGCTCGGTGGTGACGCTTTGAAGATCCCGCCGCCCGTAGCCGAGCTGCTCGGCATCGACCGCGTCTCGTTCGGCGACGGCAAGTGCACGATGAGCCTCGAGGCCGGCGATCAGCATGCGAACCCCATGGGCACGATCCACGGCGGCATCCTCTGCGACCTGGCCGACGCCGCAATGGGCATGGCGTTCTTCACAACCTCCGATGAAGGCGAGTCGTTCACGACGCTCGAGCTGAAGATCAACTTCGTGCGCCCCTTCTGGACGGGGACGCTCCTCGCCCACGGCCGGGTCGTCTCGCGAGGAAGGACGGTCGGGCTGACCGAGTGCGACGTGGTGGACGAAAACGACCGCCTGATCGCGAAGGCGTCGAGCACGGTCATGGC
>DATFQE010000165.1:0-10689 GCA_035264445.1 Gaiellaceae bacterium
CGAGGCCGTCAGTGCGACCACGATCGACCGGAACGCCATCGCGAGCACGAGGAACGTCACGCCGACGATGTAGAGCAGGAAGAGCGGCAGCCGCTCCATGATCCGGTGGGCGATGTCGATGAACGCCGCGTTGAGGCCCGAGACGTAGACCTTGGCCTGGCTGCGCTGCGTCGCGGCCGGCACGATGTCGTTGCGCAGGCGATCGACGAGCTGCTCCGTCTTTTCGTCCTGCGGCGCCGAATCGGGCGTTACGAAGACGATCGCCACCGTCTTGGGGTCGTTGAACTGCGGCTCGCTCGCCGAGGCGACGTCGTCGAGATTGCGGGCGCCGTCGTAGACCCGCTGCGGCGCTTGCTCGTCGCCGTTGACGTCGACGACGATCGGAATCGGGCCGTTGAACCCTGGCCCGAAGCCCTCAGCAAGCAGGTCGTACGCGCGGCGCGCGGTCTGCGCGGCCGGCTGGGTTCCCTGGTCGGAAGCGCCGAGCCGCACGAGCGCTGACGTCGCGGCAAGCGTGAGCCCCGCGAGCAGGAGGATCACGAACACCGGCTTCGCGTGCGCGGTCGTGAGCCGACCCCAGCGCGCGATCAGCGTCCGCTCGCGCGCCGCCTCGGAGTCGTCGATCTGCCTGAGGAAGGGGACCTTGAGCCGGTCGACCTTGTGCCCGAGCTTGGCGAGCACCGCGATCAGGAGCGAGTTCGCGATCAGCACCGTCGTCAGCACGCCGAGCGCCGAGCCGATTCCCAGCTTCGTCACGAAGTCGAGGCCGAAGAAGGCGAGCCCGCTCACCGAGATCGCGACCGTCAGCCCCGCGAAGATCACGGCACGCCCCGCTGAGGCACCGGCTTCCGCCGCGGCGTCCGCCGGCGGTATCCCTTCGTGGAGGAGCTGCCTGAAGCGCGTGACGATGAACAGCGAGTAGTCGATGCCGACTCCGATCCCGATCATCGACACGAGCAGCGGCGTGATCGTGTTGATGTCGGTGAAGCCGGCGATGATGAAGAGCAGGACGAAGGCAGTCCCGACCGCGACGATCGCCAGAGCCAGCGGGATCGACGCCGCCGCGAACGTGCGGAAGACGACGAGCATGACGATCAGCGCGGCGAGCAATCCCAGCAGCTCCTGCGTGCCCTGCTCGATCGGCGGGAACTCGGCGTCGCCGTTGAACTCCGCCGTGACGCCCGCCGACGCGACTGCGTTACGAACCGTGTCCTCCACGGCTACGACCTGATCGCGGTCCTCCGTCTCGATCGTCTCGGAGAACTGCGCCTCGGCGTAGGCGATGCGCCCGTCGTCGGAGAACGTGTTCTTGCTGAACGGATCGCCGACGCTCTCGATCCCGGCCCTGTCGTCGGTGGGCTTGAACTCGCCCTTCTTGAGCTTCGCGATCGCGGCGTTGATCGCCTGTTTGCGCTCGGGCGTGTCCAGTCGCTGCCCCTCCGGGGCGGCGAAGACGAGGTTGAGGACGGCGCCCTGCTCGGAGGAGAACTCCTCCTTGATCAGGTCGGTCGCCCGCTGGGTGTCCGACCCCGGGATCTCGAACTTGTCCTCCAGGCCGCCGCCGAACGCGAAGACGAGAACGATGAGCGCGGCGATGATGCCGCCCCAGGCGCCGACGACACGCCAAGGATGGGTCGCGCAGGCGCGCATCCAGCGCGCGAGCCCTCCGGTCGACAGGCGTTCGTGGGCCAGGCGCCTCTCGCGGTCGCCATGGGGGGTGGCGGCGTCAGTCATTCGGCTCTCCTCGTCTAATTGCTCGCTGTCTCCACTCTCTGACGGACCAGACTGCCGGAAATCATCGGTCCGTCGCCACCTTTGTGTCGCGGTGGTGTCCGCAAAGTGCGTGGGATGCGCGGGCGTGCGCGGTCCTGATCGATCCGTAACACTCCGCCGCGTGTTGATCGCGCAGATCTCCGACCTCCACGTGGGTGGCTCGCGCTACCGCGAGGAGCTCCTGCGGACGGCGATCGCGGAGATCAACGATGCGGGTGCCGACCTCGTCGTCGTCGCCGGCGACCTGACCGACGACGGCTTCCCGGACCAGTATCCCGTGGCCGCCGAGGAGCTTTCCGCCCTCGCCGGCTCCGCCGACATCGTTCGCGTCCCCGGCAATCACGACGCGCGCAACGTCGGCTACCTCCATTTCGAGGACACCTTCGGCGGGCGCGACTCCCGCCTGCGGGTCTCGTGCGGCGGGCTCGACCTGGCGCTCGTCGCCGTCGACTCGACGAAGCCCGACCTCGACGAGGGCGAGATCGGCCGCGAGCACTACGGCTGGATCGAGGACGGCTTCGCCGGCGACGCCGATGTTCGCGTCTTCGTCTGCCACCACCACCTGATGCCGATCCCCGGCACCGGCCGCGAGCGGAACCAGGTGCGCGACGCCGGCGACGTGCTCTCGCTGCTACGCAAGTGGAGCGTCGATCTCGTCCTCGCGGGCCACCGGCACGTGCCGTACGTGTGGCCGGTCGCCGGGATGCTGCTCGTCCATTCCGGGACGGTCTCGACACTCCGCACCCGCGGGTTTCCCAGCCCGGCCTACAACCTCGTCACCGTCGCGGACGGACGCATCTCGGTCGAGCTCTGCATCCCGGGCGGCCAACGACAGAGTCTGGGCGACTATCCGCGCGACTGGCCAGAGGAGCTCACGGCCCGCCACATCGACCCGTTCGTCCGTGCGCAGCGGGGCGTCTCCCTCGTGGACGACTAGCCGCGCGGCGGGATTTCCCAAGAGAAGGAGGGCGCCCTAGCCGTTGCGGCCCCGGCCGGACGCCCCTCACGTTGGCCTCACCGCTGAAGCCGAAGTTCAAACCGACCGGGAGGGCCACGCGGGGGCCGCAAGCCCGCGCGCCTCTCCCGGTCGGCAAGTAGATGCGCGAGAGGGCTACGTCTTGCGGTTTGCCGGGCTAGATGGAGCCTGAGAAGGTGTCGCAGGCGGCCGGCTTGCCGTTCTCGTAGCCGCGGCTGAACCACCGGCGCCGCTGCTCCGCGGAGCCGTGCGTCCACTGCTCGGGATTGACCTGACCCTGGGTCGCCTCCTGGATCCGGTCGTCGCCGACGGCGGCCGCCGCGTCAAGGCCGTCGTTGATGTCGGCCTGGGTCAGCTCCTCGAGAAAGCCCGTAGAGACCGCATTCGCCGCCCAGACGCCCGCGTAGCAGTCGGCCTGCAGCTCGGTGCGGACGGCCGCGCTCTCGGGCCCTGTCCCGCCGCTCTGGGCGCGCTCGAGCGTTCCGAGCAGGTTCTGGACGTGATGCCCGTACTCGTGCGCGATCACGTACGCCTGCGCGAACGGACCGCCGTTCGCCCCGAACCGTGTGCGCAGCTCCTCGAAGAACCCCAGGTCGATGTAGACCTGCCGGTCGGGCGGACAGTAGAACGGCCCGACCTGCGAGCTCGCGTAGCCGCAGCCGGTTTGCGTGGCGTCGGTGAAGAAGATGGTCTTCGCCGTGGGGTACTGCCTGTTGCTTCGCTCGAACGTCGCTGACCAGAAGCTCTGGACGCTGTTGACGACACCGACGATCCGGCAGTCGTCACGCTCGTTCGCGTCCTCACCGCTCTGGCATTCCTCGAGCACCTGGCCCGCGGGCTGACCCGACACCGAGCGGTCGTCGAGACCCGAGAACGGGTCGCTCGTCCCGCCGCCCGTCGGGTCGACGCCGAGGAGCAGCGCCACCACGAGGACGATCAGCCCGAGGCCGCCACCGCCGACCGCGAGCCCCCGCCCGCCCCCTACGCCGCGGCGGTCGCTCACCTGCGACGGATCGAGCCTTGCTCCCGGACGGAACCGCATCGATCTCTTTCTGCCTCCAAGATGCGAACGACCAAACCCCGGAACCGGAGGAGAGATGACCGCGGAGAGCTTCGACCTGATCGTGATCGGGGCCGGCTCGGCGGCGCGCGTGGGCGCCGAACGCGCCTCCCGCGACCACGATGCGCGCGTCGCGATGATCGAGCGCGAGCGCTGGGGCGGCAGCTGCCCCAACGTCGCGTGCCGTCCGACGAAGGCCTACCTCGTGGCGGCCGAGCTGGCCCACGACGTCAACACGCTGGCCGCCCGGCTCGGGATCGAGGTCGGCCCGGCGCGCGCCGACCTCGGGCGCGTCGAGGCGTACAAGGACTCCGTCCTCTCGACGCAGGAGCAATGGCGCGAACGGCTCGCGAAGGCCGGCTACGAGCTCGTCGACGGCGTGGCTTCGTTCGAGGATGCGCACACCGTTCGCGTCGGTGAGCGCGCGTTGACCGCAGAGCGGATCCTCGTCGCCACGGGCTCGCGCACCGCCGTGCCGCCGATCGAGGGGCTCGAGGACGTCGACTGGCTCGACCACGTCTCGGCGCTCGAGCTGACCGAGCTGCCGGAGTCGCTACTCGTCATCGGTGGCGGCGCCGTCGGGCTCGAGCTCGCGCAGGCGTTCGCCCGTTTCGGCTCCAGGGTCACGATTGTCGAGGGCGTCGAGCGAATCGCCTTCCGGGACGACGAGCAGGCCGCCGCCGAGCTCGCTGCCGCGCTCGCAGACGAGCGCATCGAGATCGTCACGGGCGCCTTCGTCGACCGCGTGCGCCGCGACCCGGGCGCCGTGGTCGCCACGGTCGCCGGGCGGGAGATCCGCGTCGAGCGGATCCTCCTCGCCGCCGGCCGCGTGCCGAACGTCGAGGAGCTCAACCTCGAGCGCGCGGGGATCGAGCGCACGAAACGCGGCATCACGGTCGACGGCCATCTGCGCACGAGCGGCGAGGGCGTCTGGGCGGCCGGCGACGTCTGCGGCCTGTACCAGTTCACGCCGATCGCGCAGTACCAGGCACGCGTTGCCGTCGCGGACATGTTCACCGACGACGCGCCCGAGGCCGACTACTCCGTGATCCCGACGGCGATCTTCACCGACCCGGAGCTCGCGGGAGTGGGCAAGACCGAGCGCGAGGCGCGCGACGACGGCCTCGACGTCGAGGTCGTGAGCCACCCACTGTCGGCCGTGACGCGCGCGCAGTACACCGAATCCAAGCGCGGCCTCTACAAGATCGTCTTCGAGCGCGCGTCCCGGCGGGTGGTGGGAATCCACGTGGTCAACCGGGCGGCCGCGGAGATCGTCCAGGGCCTGGCCGTGGCAATGAACCTCGGCGCCACCGTCGACGACCTCGCGCGCGTGCACCACACGTACCCGAGCCTCGGCGAGGGCGTGAAGGCGGCGGCCGAGCAGGCCGCCTAGCGCGCTACTGGTTCCACTTGTCGGCGGTCTTCTTCCCGTGGCCGCTGTTCTTCGCGCGAACGCTCGTCGGGTCCTGCGTCCCGCGCCTGAGCAGCTCGGCCTGCGGGTTCTTCTTGGGGTCGGCCTCGGGGTCGACGCCTTGTCGCTTCTTGCTCATGAGGCCTGCGTAACCGGGCGGGCGGCGGCGTAAACTCGCGCCATGAGCAACTACGCGTTCGGCTCGATCGACGAGCTCGGCGACGGCCCCGGCTTCCGCAAGGTCCGCCAGGCGCTCGGCGTCGAGGCCTTCGGCGTCAACGCGGTCGTCTATCCCCCGCACTTCGAGGGCTTCCCGCACTACCACGACGAGCAGGACGAGCTCTACTTCGTCCACAAGGGACGAGCCCGCGTCGACGTGGAAGGCGAGTCGCACGAGCTCGGGCCCGGCGGCCTCTTCCACTGCAAGTCGACGACGGTGAGGAAGCTCGCGAGCATCGGCGACGAGGAGCTCGTGCTCCTGATCGTCGGCGGCAAGGACGGCTACGTCGGCCGCGACGGCCACATCGACGATCCGGTCGAGCAACAGCGCCGGATCGAGTTCGGCAAGGCCTAGCGGCGACGAGCGACGCCCGCGGCCACGAGGCCGCCGAGAATCGCGCCCGCGGCGAGCACCTGAAGGCTCGCGGGTACGCCGCCCGGCCGGTGCCAGCCCGCGATGCGGTGGCTCGGAAAGAGCTTCTTCCCGCCCGGGCGCGGGAACCGGAGCACGTGCTCGGCATCCGGCACGGCGCTCGCAAACCCGCCGAGGGTGGCCGGATCGAGCGGCCCGCGTGCGATCCCGAGGGCGAGGATGCCGCCGATGGACGTCCAGAGCTCGAACTTCCGCCAGCCGATGTCGTGATGCGGCATCCGGTCGCCGGCGACGTGGAGCAGCGGGCCGGCGACGAGCGCCGCACCGCGCGAGCGGAGCAGCGCCCCGGCGGCCGCGCCCGTCGCGACGTGAAGCGAGGAGATCACATTCGCAATCATGGAGACATATGGCCACGCTCGCGACGGAACTGGTGCCGCTCTACGAGGAGCTCGCCGAGCCCGAGCTGATCGAGTGCTGGTCCAAGGCCGTCTTCCGGCGGCGCGAGAAGGGTCGGCTGACGGCCTCGCCCGTCGGACTCAAGCGCGGCCCCGCGGTCAAGCTCGTCGAAGCGGTCGGCAAGCGGGAGGAGACGCGGAACGTGGCCCTCGCCGACTGGCCTCTCGAGCTCCGCGATTTGCTCGACGAGCCGCTTCTGGGGATCGACGTCGTCGGCGTCAACGGCGACTGGCACGCGCGCCAGACGAAGAAGGGCCGCTGGCTCGTCAGCCGCGGCAAGCCGTCGTCGCCGAAGACGAGAGGCGGGCTGCCCGCGCACGACCGGCGCCCCCATTACCCGCTCGACCCGTCCGATCGCGAGGTCGCGGCGCTCTTCAAGGCGACCGGCGCGACTCCCGACAAGCAGCGCCAGGTCGAGCACTACGTCGAGCTGCTTCGCGCGCTGCCGATCTGGTCGGGCACCGGGCCGCTGCGCGTCGTCGACGCCGGCTGCGGCAAGGCGTACATGAGCCTGGCGCTCTACCTCTACGGCCGCCGGCGAGGCCGCGAGGTCGAGCTCGCCGGCATCGACTCGAACCCCGAGGTGGTCGAGCGGGTCCAGCAGATCGCCGAGGAGCTCGGATACGAGGGAGCACGCTTCGAGACGTCGACGATCCTGGACTACACGCGCGCGAGACGGGAGCCGGTCGATCTACTCGTCAGCCTGCACGCGTGTGACACGGCGACGGACGAGGCGATCGCGGCCGGCGTCCGGCTCGGCGCCGCGGCGATCGTCCTCGCCCCTTGCTGCCAGCACGAGTGCCTCGTCCAGATCAACCATGCGCTCGGACAGCGCAGCCCCGGAGTGTGGGCGCCGGTCGTCGAGCACGGGATCCTTCGCGCCCGCATGGCCGACCTGATCACCGATTCGCTGCGTTCGAGCGCGTTGGAGGCGCTCGGCTACCGCGCCGAGGCGATCGAGTTCGTCGCCGCCGAGCACACGACGAAGAACCTGATGATCCGGGCGATCAAGCGGCCGCCCAACCCGGCCCACGAGCAGCGCGCATTGCGGGAGTACCACGAGCTCGCGGACACCTGGGGCGTCCACCTCACCTTGGAGGGCCTCGTGGACCTAGACGGACGCGACGCCCGGCCGCAGCCCGCCTAGCCGGCTGGCGATCACCGCGTCCGCGACCTCCACGCTCGGCGCGTGGCCCGTGACGGCCGCGATGAACTCGTCGCGCTCGAGCGCTGCGAGGTTCGCATCGCTCTCGGCCGTTACGGTCGCCGTTCGCGGCACGTCCCGTAGCAGCGCGATCTCGCCGAAGTAGCCGCCGCGGCCGAGGCGCTGGACCTCCTTGCCGTCGATCGTGACTACGACCTCACCGGAGTCGACGATGTAGAAGCGATCGCCCGAGTCGCCCTGCCGGAAGACGTCGTCGCCGGCGCGGATCCGAACCGGGACGAGGCTCGACGCGAGCTGCTCGGCGGTCGCCGGCGGAAGGGGATCGAAGAGCGGCACCTCGAGGACGAGGTCGAGCTGGCGGGCGGGGCCTTCCGCGTCCATCGCGGTGAGCCGGCGCCAGAGGAACGCCGCGAGCACCGGCAGTAGCGCACCCGTCGCGACCAGCGCGCCGCGGACGCCGAGCCCTTCGATGAGCAGCGGCGCCAGGATCGCCCCGAGGCCGAGTGTCCCGACGAACACGCTCTGGACGACGCCCATCACGCGGGTCAACACCTCGTCGGGCACCGAGCGCTGCAGCAGGGTGATCCCGGAGACGTCGACCAGGATCGTCCCCACGCCCACGATCGCGAGCAGGATCAGCGCGAAGAGCGGCTCGGGGTAGATGCCGATCAGCGCGATCGGAATCCCCCAAAGAATCAGCCCGAGGCCGAAGTCCGAGGCGAGCCGCGAGCGGCCGACGAGGAGCGCCGCCGTCAACCCGCCGATCAGGCCGCCGACGCCGACCGCCGAGTTGAGGAACCCGATGCCCGCCTCGCCGAGGTCGAGCAGCTCGAGCGCCGAGACGACGATCAGCACGTTGAGCGCGCCGGCGACGAGCGTCTGCGCGCCGTAGAGGAGGACGATCACCCTTAGCCCCGGGTTGTGCGCGATGGTCGTGAAGCCCGCGAACATCCGTTGCAGCCACGGCTCGCGTGTAAACGCCTGGGGCACCTCGCGCTCGACCCGGATTCCCGCGATCAGCAGCGCCGAGAAGAGGAATGCGATCGACGAGACGGCGAGCACCGTGTCCGTCGAGGTCACCGTCAACAGCAGCCCGCCGATCGCCGGCCCTATGAAGATTCCGAGCGCCTCGATCGTCGTCAGCACGAGGTTCGACGCCGTCAGCTCCTCGGGCCGCCGCGCGAGCAGGGGCAGCAGCGCCGCCTGCGTCGGCCGGAAGATCGACTGGAGCATCCCGACGACGCCGGCGAGCAGATAGATGCTGATCGGCGGGGCGTCGAGGAAGGCCAGCGCAGCCGCCACCGCGATCGCGACCGTCCGCGCCACGTTGACGAGGACGAGGACGCGCTGACGCGGATAGCGGTCGCCGAGAACCGCTGCGAACGGCGAGGCGACGACGGCAGGCAGGACCCGCAGGAGCCCCACCAGACCGACGGCGGCAGCGCCACCCTGGTCGTAGGCGAAGAGCGACAGCGCCACGATGAAGACCCAGTAGGCCGTGACGGACCCCGCCCACGAGATCTGAACGAGGCGTAGGTCGCGGTTCGCGAAGACCGCCGCAAACGCGGCGCCTGACTCGCGGAGCCGCGCGCGAACGGTGTCGAGCATCGCGCGAAGCATCGCACCCTCTTTGACTTTTTCAAAAGGAAGGGGAAGATTTCTTGGACGCGGCACGTCATGTAAGGCAGACCGCGCATGCGGCGACAATCCGGACAGGGAGGAACACCGTGGGCGAAGAGCGCGAAGAGATGGGCAGCGAGCCCGAGGAGAAGGACGACGTCGAGGGTCATTACCTCGGCGACGCCCCGAGCTCCGACGCTCCCAGTTTGGACCGTGACACCGACGAGGGCGCCGACGTCGAGGGGCATTACCTCGGCGACGCACCGAGCAGCGACGCCCCTAGCTCCGACTACCTCGGCGACGCACCGAGCAGCGACTAGGCGCGCAGCGACGATTTGTGAGGCCCAGACGGGGCGGCGGAAGCCGCCCCGTCTTACATTCGCGGGCGAAGAACGTCCTCGAGCGCGCCGAGGAGCTTCCGGCCGGCGTCGCCGTTGTCGCCCTCCAGTAGCGACGCGACCCGCGCCAGCGCCTCGGCCGGGTCGCCGCTCTCCGCGAGGACGGCCTGGGCTCGCCTCGCCCGCTGGAGCAGGTCGAGCGCGATCGCGGACTGGTTCGCGAACAGGCCGAGCAGCTCCATCTCCTCGAGCGTGAACTGGCTCGCGCGGTCGAGCACGTTCAGGACGCCGAGCGCCTTCTCCTCGTGCAGGAGCGGGACGCACATCAGGCCGTGCGGCACGTAACCGGTGCTCTCCGCGACGTCGCGAGCGTGGCGGGGATCGTTGGCGAGATCGTCGATCACGAGCGGCTGGCGCGTGACGAGCACCCAACCGGCGATCCCGGTGCTCGAGGGAATCCGCTGCCCGATCAGCGACTCGGCCCCCTCGCCGGCTACGGCCTCGAAGACGAGCTCGTCTGCTTCCTCGTCGAGCAGGAACACCGACGACGCACGCGCGGAGAAGATCGCGCGCGCGACCTCGACGACGGACTGGAGCAGCGCCCGGTGTTCCTCCTCGGCGCCGAGCACGCCGGCCGCCACCGCGGCCCTCAGGTCCTCACTCATCGACCACCTCCTACGTTTCCGGCCGTCAGGTAGAGCACGCTCTTCAACTGGAAGGGCGTCAGCTCGCGGTGCTTGCCGAGCACGAGCGCGCAGATTCCGCTCATGTGCGGGGTAGCGAAGCTGTTTCCGGTCACGCGGAGCTTGCCGCCGGCGAGCCACGCGACCTCGACGTCGACCCCACGCGCGAAGAACTCCACCGGCGGGTTCGGGTTGTAGTAGTAGGCGAGCGGCTCCGGCTCCTCGTGGCTCCCGACCGAGAGCACCGACGAGAACCGCCACGGGTAGCTCTCGACGGGCATGTTGTGCGCGGAGGCAACGAGCACCGTCTTGCGGAAGTACGCGGTGTCGGCGAGCTCGTGCAGGATTCCGGCGAACTGGCGCTTGGTCGTCGAGAGGCTCATGTTGATCACGTCGAAGCCCTGCTCGACCGCCCAGCGGAGGCCGCCCAGGAGTGCCGGCCCGCTGCCGGTGAACCCCGCGCCTAGCACACGCACGCTCGAGATCCTGCACTCCGGGGCGAGGGCGCGGACGATCCCCGCGCACGCCGTTCCGTGGCCGCAGAGGTCGCCCTCCTGATCCTCGGTGATCTCGATCTCGTCGCCTTCCAGGACGGTCACCGCGACGGCCTCGTCG
>DATFQE010000166.1:0-16676 GCA_035264445.1 Gaiellaceae bacterium
CGTCGGTGCACCCGGGAGGCGGACAGGTGCTTCCCATCGACGCGCATCCCGCACCGGGCATCAACCCCGACGGCCGGACGCTGCTGCAGCCGCGCTGGCAGACGTGGGACTCGACGTTCGGCGTCGACGCGCACTCGGTGAGGCTGCCGCAGTACATCAGCCCGGGCCGGACGCTCTGGCAGACGTACACGGCGCAGCCGGTGTCGTCGTTCTACGACGATCCGTCGACGACCGCGTACTGGAACGCCACGGTTCCGCAAAACTCGGTCAAGACGGCCGGGAGCGGAATCCGCATCGACATCAGCGGTGCGAGCACCGATCGCACGGCGTACCGCGCATCTGCACTAGCGCCGCGGAGCGACGGACGTGAAGCGAGCGGGCCGGTGAAAGCCGGCCCCTTCGCGCTTCAACGGCGGTCATCGACGCGCATACCGGTTCGCCCACGCCCTCGCGCTCGTCCAGCCGAGCCCGCCCGGGGCGTGTCACAGGGCCGGGTCCAGTCTCGTCTTAGCGGCGAACAGCTAGAACAAGACTGGAAGGAGGCTCTTGATGCGCATCTTTGTCGCAGGAGCAGCCGGCGCGATCGGCAAGCGGTTGGTGCCAAAGCTTGTCGAGCGCGGGCATGAGGTCACCGCGACGACGCGAAGCGCCGACAAGCTCGATCAGCTGCGGACGCTCGGCGCCGAGGCGGTCGCCATGGACGGACTCGATCCCGTCGCGGTCGGCGAGGCCGTTGCGCGCGCGGAGCCGGACGCGATCGTCCACGAGATGACGGCGCTCGCGGGGAAGCCCGACATGAGGCATTTCGACCGCTCGTTCGCCCGGACCAATGAGTTGCGGACGAAGGGCACCGAGCACCTGCTCGGCGCCGCGAACGCGGCCCGTGTCAGGCGCTTCGTCGCCCAGAGCTACACGGGCTGGACGAATAGCCGAGACGGTGCGCCCGTCAAGAACGAGGACGATCCGCTCGACCCGAGGCCGGCGAAGGCACAAACCGAAACGCTGGCCGCGATCCGCTTCCTCGAACAGGCGGTGCTCGACGCGCCGCTCGAGGGCATCGTGCTGCGCTACGGCAATTTCTACGGCCCTGGAGCATCGGAGCCGTTGGTCGAGCTGATCGGGAAGCGCAAGCTGCCGATCGTCGGCGGTGGCGGCGGTGTCTGGTCGTGGGTGCACCTCGACGACGCGGCCACGGCGACGGTGGCCGCCGTGGAGCGCGGCCGGCGCGGCGTCTACAACATCGTCGACGACGAGCCCGCGAAGGTGTCGGAGTGGCTGCCCTACCTCGCCGAGGTCGTCGGCGCCAAGCCGCCGATGCGCGTGCCGGCCTGGCTCGGCCGTCTCGCCGCGGGCGAGGTCGTCGTGCAGTGGATGACCGACGGTCGCGGGGCGGCGAATGCGAAGGCCAAGCGCATGCTCGAATGGCAGCCTGCATGGGCGAGCTGGCGCGACGGCTTCCGCGACGGCCTCACCGACACTCAGGCGATCGCTCCGTCCGCCAGGTCGCCCGCCCGGGAGTGACAGTTGTCCGCCGGTGAGACATTCGAGACCCTGCGGCCGCTGCTCTTCTCGATCGCCTATCGGATGCTCGCGAGCGTCAGCGATGCCGACGACGTCGTCCAAGACGCATTCCTGCGCTACCAGCGCGCGCTCGACGACGGACTGAAGATCGAGTCAGCCAAGTCGTTCCTATCGGCGGTGGTAACGCGGCTGGCGATCGACCACTTGCGATCGGCGCGCGTGCGTCGCGAGCGCTATGTCGGCGAGTGGCTGCCGGAGCCGCTGTTAACCGACAATGGCGCCGGTGATCCAGCCCGACACGCCGAGGAAGCCGACTCGCTGTCTATGGCCTTCCTGCTTCTGCTCGAGCGGCTAAGCCCGGTCGAACGTGCCGTCTTCCTGCTTCACGACGTCTTCAACTACGGCTACGACGAAATCGCGCCGATCGTCGGCAAGAGCGAAGCCAACTGCCGTCAGCTCGCGCTTCGCGCCCGCCGACGCATCGAATCGGAGAAGCCGCGCTTCGACGCTACGCGGCGTGAACGAGACGCGCTCGCCAGGCGCTTCTTCGCGGCCGTCGGCGACGGCGACCTCGACGGTCTGGTCGAGCTGCTCGCGGCCGATGTGGTGGTCTACGGCGACGGCGGCGGCAAGGCACCACAGTGGATGGCGCCGATCGTCGGCATCGACCGCGTGGCACGGCTGCTCGCCGGCATCGGCCGGCAGTTGCCCGAGCTTGGGATCAGCATCCAACAACACGAGATCAACGGCCAGCCGGGCGCGATGTTCCTCGACGCCGAGGGGCGGCTGATCAACGTCTTCTCGCTCGACATCGTTGACGGCGCCGTTCAGACCGTACGCTCCGTCATCAATCCCGACAAGTTGCGGCACATCGGCCCCGTTGCCGACGTGCGCGCGCTGCTGCGCCACGAACGCAAGAGCTCGGAACCGGCGGCCTGACCCCGATTCGTCGGCAGCTCAGCGCCAGAGCGTTCGAGCGTTGGCCCCGACGGCAAGCGTCGGGGCCAACGGGAGGTTCACTTACTTCCTGTTCGGGTTGGGAGGAAGGAAGGTCCTGTTCGGGTTGCACGCGACGCCAGGATTGAGCTCATGCGGGTTGGAGATCCCGAGCTTGACCTCCTGCCCGAACGACTGCGACGTACCGCCGGGGCCGTTAGGGCCGGTGCCGTCGAGCGGGGCGCCAGGGTCGTCGTTCAATCCGGAGAACGAGCACCACGACATACCTTGATTCTGGTCTGCCTTCTTTCCGCTTCCGGTCACCTCACCGGCGAGAGCGGGACCAGCACTTAGAGCCGCGACCGCGGCTGCACAGCATGCAACCGCGAACCGGGACTTCATTCGCCGCATATTTTCTCTTCCTTTCAGTAGCGGCGCCTATTCGGCGCCTTTGGCCGCAGAACCACGAGCGTACTCCGCTACCCACACCTGGTCAACGCTCCACCGCGCAGAGCGCGCTGACTCGCAGCCGAGCGGGGACGTGCCAGCCTGGGCGAAGCGATCGCGAGCCTGCCCGGGATTGGGGGTCAGGCCTTGCCATCCAGCGAAATGCTGCGGCGAGACGTGGCGTTACAAAGCGGTTTCACGCGCAAAGCGAAACCGTTCAATAATGGGAACGCCGCATGAGCTCTCGCGAAGAGACGTCGAAGTACGCCTCCCTGCTCGCCACAGGTGAGCGCGTCCTGCTCGTCCGCCAGCGCCACTGGCTGACCTTCCTCGAGGCGGGACGGTGGTTCGTACTCGCGCTTGGAATCGGGTTTCTCGTCGCGCTCCTCGACCAGGCCGTGCCCGACGACGGCGTCGTCGGCTTCCTCGGGACGCTCCTCAGCTGGGGGTTTGGGCTCTTCTTCCTGATCGGGCTCGCGGGCCTCGGCTGGTACTACCTCGTCTGGAGGGTGGAGCGGTACCTCGTGACGACGCGGCGGGTGATCGAGGCCGGCGGGCTGATCAACAAGTACTCACGCGACACCTCGCTCGATGCGATCACGGACATGATCGTCGACCACCCGTGGCTCGGACGCATCGTCGGCTACGGCGAGATCGACCTCCTGACCGCATCCGAGGCGGGCACGAGCAAGATCCGCTTCCTGCCGGACGCGGACGGCTTCAAGAAGGCGCTGCTCGACGCGAAGCACGAGCACGAGCTCGACGTGGGCGGCGGCCGCGTCCTCCAGGAGGCCGTCTCATCGGCCCAGCCCGCCAGGGATCACGACCTTTCCGCCGAGGAGCTGGACTCGGCGCTCAGCCGGCTCGGCGAGCTCCGCGACCGCGGCTTGCTCACGCAGACCGAGTTCGACGCCAAAAAGCGCGAGCTGCTCGACCGGCTCTAGCCGTCTTGCACGACAGCCGTAACAGTGCCAGGATGACCGCATCGCCTGGCGAGCGGCGCCGGGCTTCTTACTAGAGAGGAAGACATATGCGGCGGTCTTTTTTCGTCCTTGGCGCGCTTGTGCTGCTCTTCTCCGTGTCGCTGCTGACGAGCGCAGCGGCGCAGGAGACGCCCGTCTGCGGGCCTCCCGGCGAGGAGCTTCCCGCGACGATCGTCGGTGCCGGCCACATCAACGGCACGCCCGGTGACGACGTCATCGTCGGCAGCGCCGGTGTCGACGTCATCAACGGCGGACCCGGCGACGACACCATCTGCTCCGAAGGCGGCAACGACGATGTGAACGGCGGGCCCGGAGACGACGAGCTGATCGGCGACGAGCTCGATTTGCCCCCGTTCCTGCCGTCGAACGGGAGCAACGACGATCACCTGAGCGGAGGCCCCGGGGACGACACCCTGGCCGGCCTCGGCGGGAACGACACGCTGGTCGGCGGCCCCGGCAACGATGACCTGATCGGATTCGGCGGCGATGACATCATCGTTGCGGGCCCCGGCGACGACACCGCGTTCGGCGGCCCCGGCGTCGACACGATGTCGGGCGACGTCGGCGACGACACGCTCTTCGGGAACTTCGGGAGCGACGTGATCGCGGGTGGCCCCG
The DNA here is from genome assembly GCA_035264445.1 of Gaiellaceae bacterium. GTDB lineage: Bacteria > Actinomycetota > Thermoleophilia > Gaiellales > Gaiellaceae > DATFQE01. The sequence goes on from DATFQE010000166.1 coordinate 4,506, forward strand.
GTGACGACTTCATCGACGGCGACAACCCGACTCCGCCGCCGCCCGGAGGGCCTCCCTTCCCGCCCGGTGGGAACTTCGACGACTGCACCGGCGGGCCCGGCGTCGACCTGATCAACAACTGCGAGCTGACGACGCCCTAGGCACGAAGGGCCTGCGAGGGGCGGCGCCGACACGCCGTCCCTCGCATGAATCGGCAGCCCGCGCTAGAAGCGAGCCAGCAGACTCGCTGTCGGCTCGAAGACGATCCGGCCCTTCGCCCTCTTGTCCCGGGCGATGTTGTATGCGAAGAACAGGCCGGCCTCACTGAGCTTCACGTCCGCAACGCCCGTCGCCTTCCGTGCGGCGAACGCGAGCGACGCCAGCTTGCCGTCGCTCAGGCGGACGAGGACGACCCGACGGTGCTTCCGAAGCAGCGCGACTCGCGAGTTGACGCCGACAAGCCGGAGACCGGCGGCCGATCCGAGTGGAATCGATTTCACCTTTCGTCCGGTTCGGGGATCGTGGACATGGAGCTCGAACGTGCGCTCGAGAGCGAGCCTCGTCCGACTCAGCGCCACTGCCCGGGGCGGATCGCCCGGGAGGGCCGGCACGACCGCGAGGCGGCCTCCCCTAGCCCCGAGCACGGTCACCACGCCGCCCGCCTGCACGACCATCCGCCCGCCGCCGACGGCGCTGAGCGGGAACGAGGCCGGCCCCCGCTTGACCACGCCGCCCCGCCCGGCGACGATCCTGACCAGGCGCCGGCGGATCGGGCGGAGCGTGGGCTCGCCCCAGCTGCAGCCGTAGTCAGGCGGCACCGTGCACGTGAGCGTCCAACCGTCGTAGACGAGCAGCGGTCCTGCGCCCTGGAGGTAACCGACCCACGAGCCGGCCGGATCGCCCGACGCTCCGTTGCTGTTGTTCGCGTAGTCGATCTGCCTGCTTCGGCCACCCGAGAGCTTCGCGACGTAAAGGCTCATCTCGAGGCTGTTACCGCCGCTCTCGACGATCCAGGCGAGCTGACCGCCGCCGAGCGCCAGCTCCGACACGTGAGGCGGGATCGTCGCGTCGTAGCACCCTGCTTGCGTCTTGAACGTCTGCAACTTGTGGCGCGGTGGAGTCCACACGAGGATGCGGCCGCACTTGCGCTTGACCGGCGTCGTCATGACAGCGGCGCGCTTGCCGTCGACCGCGAGGAGACTGATCGGACGAGGCGTCGTGAAGACGGCGTCGTGCCGGCCGGGCAGCGGTCCACCGCCCACCGTCGCAGGCGCCGGTGCCGCTTGCCAGAGAACCCTGAGCCCTCCGTCGGGGAGCGATCTGCCCGGTGCGGCGATGTCCACGCGGTTGTCGCCGTTCAGATCAACGACGAGGAGCTGAACAGCTCCCGCCTGGGGGATGAAGGACGGAAGGGACAAGGGAAACGGTGAGTCCGCGGCCGGGCGAAAGCGCCCCGATCCCATGCCGAGCAGAACCGAGAGCCCCGTCCAGTAGTTCGCAACGGCAAGGTCGAGGCGACGGTCGCCGTTGAGGTCCGCGGCGACGCCCACCGCGCCGCTGAACCCAACCGGAATCCCGTCGCCGCGAGCCCGGCGGAAGCGGCCGCCGCCCGTTCCGAGCAGCGCTCGGGCCAGCAGGGTGACGCCGTCCCGTCCGACCGTCGCCGCCGCCAGGTCCGGCTTTCGGTCGGCGTCGAGGTCTCCGACGGCGAAGACTGCGGCACGCACGACAGTCGGGGCGGCGCGAAAGCCGCCGAAGCCGTTCCCCAGCAGGATCGTCGTCTTGGCCTCGCCCTCGCCGTGGCCGAGGGCGAGATCCGTGCGGGCGTCGCCGTTGAAGTCGGCAGCCAGCAGCGGGTGCGGCCAGCCGTGGCCGATGGCGAGGCGGACGTCCGGCACGCGTGTGAACCGGCCTGCGCCGGAGCCGAGCAGGACGGTGAGCAGTTTCCGTTCGTTCTGATCGCGCGTGAGCACGAAGTCAAGCGTGCCGTCTCCGTTCACGTCGGCCTCGGTGATCGCGACGGCCGTCCCCGCGAGCTTCAGGGGAGCACCCGGCGCGAGGGCGAAGCGACCCGTTCCGTCGCCGAGGAGGACGGCGAGCTCGCCACTGCTCAAGACGGCGAGATCCCGCGCTTTGTCTCCGTCGACGTCCGGCGAGAGGACGGAAACGATTCCCTTGCCGAGCGTGAGACGAGATCCAGGCGCCGAGCGGAATCCACCTGTATCCGTGCCGAGCAGGACGCTCACGTTGTCTGTTCGGCAGTCCGCGACGGCGAGGTCGGCGTGCGCGTCGGCGTTGAAGTCGGCCGCGGCGGCGGCGCACGGAGCACGCCCGGCGGGAACGGCCGCATTCGCGGCGAACGACGGATCGGGGCTCCGCCCGCCAGCGGCGCCGGCGACGAGGGCGAGCAGACCGACGGCCAGTGTGACTGCGGCGGTCATGGCGAAACCGGCATGAAGGACGCGCCGTCCGTGAAGTGTTCCGGCCCGCGACGGTTCGACACGCCGACGCCGCCCCACACGATCAGCTCGACGCCGGTCCAGGCCGACACCGGATCGAGACGGCCGGCAATCGGCGCCTCCGGAAGAGGAGACCAGCGATTGGCAGCGGGGTCGAACGCGGAGCCCGTGCGAGAGACGACAAGCGCTTCACGCCCGAGCTCGCCGCCCCAGACCAGCAGGCGGTTGCCCGTCCAGGCAGCAGCCGCTTGCATGCGGCCCGTCTGCATCGCAGGGAATCGCCTCCAGCCGTTCGTCGCGGGGTTGTAGGCAAACCCTACGCCTGCCGGCGAGCCGTCGAACGTCCGGCCGCCGACGACGAGAATCTCCTTGCCGTCCCACACCGCGGTGGCGCCTGCGCGCCGCTCGGGGAGCGGCTCGATCCGGCGCCAGGAGTCGGTAGCGGGGTCGTAGGCGGCGGCGCGCGCGCGCCCCTCGGGTACGGGCTTGCCGTCGACTGCGGAGATCCCGCTCACGAACAGGACCAGCTCACGGCCCGTCCACGCGCCCAGCGGCTGCTGCTCCGGAGCAAGCGGCGATTCGGCGAGCGGGCGCCACCGCTCCGTCGTGGGATCGAAGGCCTCCCCGCGCGAGAGCGCGTCGCCGCAGCAACCACCGCCCCAGCCGAGCATCTCCTTGCCCGTCCAGACGACGATGCCGGCGCCCGACGGAGGCGGCGGAAGCAGCCGCCACTGGTCGGCCGAGGGGTCGTAGGCCGTGAGCCCGCAGCCCCAGACGAGCATCTCGCTGCCGGTCCAGACGGCAGTGCGACGGCAGTACGCCTGCGTCTTCGGCGGGGCGGCGAGCCGCTGCCAGCTGCGCTTGGCCGGGTCGTACGCGAGCGCGGCCTCGGTCGCAGCGAGCAGGTTGCCGTCCGCGCCGGCGCCGGTTAGCCCGGCGACGATCATCTGCTTGCCGGTCCACACGCTCGTCTGTCCGGCCTCGAACGCCAGCGGCGCCGGCGGCAGGCGCCGCCACGACGCGGTCGCGGGGTTCGCGCTCGATCCGAGCAACGAGTCAGAACCGACGAGCATCCCCGCCGTTGCAGCGACTAGTGCGAAGGCGAGGAGAGCCACCCGCGTTGTGTTCCTTCCGAGCCTGAACATGGTTGCTCCCTTCGGGTTGGTCTCGTTCGAGTGTCTGGGCGCGACCGTCGGCAGTCCATGGACAGGCGATTGGCGATCGATTGAAATTGCGTCGATGGGTAGTGCAGAGCTCCTCGTACTCGGCCCCGACGGAGGGCGGATCGCCGACCTCGAGCTATCCGGCTCACGGGTTACGGTCGGGCGCCTGCCCGAGAACGACGTCGTCCTCCAGCCCGATCCCGACCGCCTCGTCACGCGCTCGGCCCACTGCACCCTGGAGCGCGACGGCGCACGCTGGGTGGTCGTCGACGGAGGCAGCGTGAACGGGACGTACGTCCGGCGAGACGGCGAGCTTCGGCGTGTCGAGGGGCGAGCCGCCCTGCGCGACGGCGACGTGGTCTGCGTGGTGGCGGCGATCGAGGCGGACGACCAGCGCCGCTTCTTCGAGCTCGTGTTCACCGCGGCCGGCGACTCGCAGGCAACGAGGCCGGTGCCGGAAGCAGCCGCCCTCGCAACCGAGTGTCTCAGCTACGACGCCGACGCAGCCAGGCTGGTCTTCGTCCGCGCAGGCGAGAGGCACGAGCTCCAGATCCGCGCGCAGGCGCACCGGCTCGTCCGCTTCATGGCCGAGCGGAACGCGGCCGCGGGCGGATCGCCCGTCCTGTGCACGCACGACGAGCTGATGCACGCGGTCTGGGCGGACGAGCCGATGCACACGCGCGTCGAGCTCGCCAGGCTCATGTGGGAGCTACGGAAGAAGCTCGAGCCGTTCGGCGCCGGGCATCTGATCGAGAACGAGCGCCGCCTCGGGTACCGGCTGCGAACGTGTTGACGCCGAGCGCGGGCGACTCTTTCGGCGCATACCGGGTCGAGTCCCTGCTCGGCCGGGGTGGGATGGGGTCCGTGTATCTCGCGACGCATGAACGGCTGGGGCGCAAGGTCGCCCTGAAGCTGATCGCCGCCGACCTCGCGTCCGACGAGACCTTCCGCGCCCGCTTCCTCCGCGAGTCGCAGCTCGCCGCGTCGCTCGACCACCCGAACGTGATTCCGATCTACGACGCGGACGAAGTCGAGGGCGTCCTCTACCTCGCCATGCGCTACGTCGGCGGCCCGAGCTTGCACGCCCTCGTCAACGAACGCGGGCCGATGGCTCCCTCCGAGGCGCTCACGATCGCCGAGCAGATCGGCGGAGCACTCGACGCCGCCCACGCTGCCGGGCTCGTCCACCGCGACGTCAAGCCGGCCAACGTCCTCGTCGCGGAGCCGGGCGGCCACGCGTATCTCTGCGACTTCGGCCTCGCCAAGCGCGCCAGCGGCGAGGGAGTGACGCAGACGGGCTCGTTCCTTGGCACCGTCGCCTTCTGCTCGCCGGAACAGATCGAGGGCCGCCCGCTCGACGGGCGCAGCGACGTCTATTCACTCGGGTGCGTCCTCTTCTACTGCCTCATCGGGCGTCCCCCCTACGTGCGCGAAAGCGACTTCGCCGTCCTCGAGGCGCACCTGCGCGCGCCTCCGCCCGCGGTCGGCGACGCGGCGCTCGATCCCGTGCTCGCCAAGGCCATGGCCAAGGACCCGGGCGACCGCTACGAGACGGGCGGCGCGCTCGCCGAGGCGGTCGGGCGTGCGCTCGATCCAGAGGCGACGCGTGCCGCCCCCCCTCGCCCCGCGCCCGAGGCCGAGACTCACGTGCTTCGGCGCCGACCGCGGCGCGGCTGGCTCGTCGCCGCCGCGGCCGTCGCCCTAGCGGCCGCGCTCGCGGCCGCCGGGCTCTCATTGCGCGGCTCCGGGTCGGACGCCCAAGGCGCGAAGCTGCGCACTTTCGTCGACCGGATCGAGAACGTGCTCGAGCAATCGGCGGGAGGCCGCGAGCAGATCAGCTCGGCGCTCGATGCTGCGTTCGACTGCTCGATGGCACCGCGCGCCGCGGGCCGGCAGATCGCAAGCGTCGCCGACAACCGGCAGAGCATCCTGCTCCAGCTCGGCACCCTGCAAACACCCACCGAGCAGGCCGACGAGGTCGTGACCCTCCTCCAGGGTGCGCTCCAGCAATCGATCGAAGCTGACCGCCACTATCGCGACGGCCTCTTCGCCGTCGCGCCCACGTGTCCCCTCCCGCGGAATGCGAGCTTCACGCTGGCAGCAACGTCAAACGCAGAGGCGACCACGGCGAAGAAGCGCTTCGTCAGAGCGTTCAATCCGCTGGCGGACCAGTTCGGCCGGCGGACGTGGTCGGCCGGCGAGATCTAGGTCCCGGCCAGGAGCACCCGTGCTCGCTCGGCTGCGACGAGGTTGCCCTTCGCCTCGGCCACCTCGAGCGCGCGGTCGAGCGCGCGCAGCTCGTCGTCGCGCCGGCCGGCGAGGCGGTCGACATCCGCCCGCGCGAAGGCGAGCTCCAGGTGGAGGATCGTGTAGTCGGTCGGCTCGACGATCTGGGCGGTCTCTCGAATGAGCCCGTCCGCCCCTTCCAGATCCCCTTGCCGGGCCAGCACGCGGGCTCGAACGAGCCGGCTGCGCGCGTGGGGCTCGAGGTCGTCCGCTGCAGCCACTCGTTCGGTCTCGTCTGTGAGCTCGAGCGCCTCGTCGAGACGGCCGAGCTCGAGTGCCGCCTGCGCGCGCAGACCGATGACCGTGGCGAGGTAGCCGGTCTCGGAACTCTCCGCGAGCCGTCTGTGGCCCTCGGCGAGCAGCGCGGATGCGCGCTCGACGGCACCTGCCGAGAGCTCGGTCTCGCCGAGGACCATCGACGCGCCGGCCCACCAGATCGGGTTTCCGAGCTCGTGCAGGATCAACCGCGCGGCAGCTTCGTCTTCGCGTCCCTCCTCCAGCCGGCCCTGAGCAGCTTTCAGGCTTCCTCCGATCAAGAGCGCGGTCGCCTCGGTGCGCTTCGACGACGTTCGCTGCAGGAACTCGTCACAGCGGCGAAGAGCCTCGTCGACGGGCGTCGGGCCCCACCAGAGACCCCACATCATCCAGATCTGCACCTCGTTAGCGAGCCGCGGGCTGGTCTTCTCCGCCAGCTCGAGGGCGCGCACCCAGAGGCGGTCCGCTTCCGAGCTGCTCCCAAGCCACGCCTTGAAGTTCCCGATGCGCTGGAGCGCCAATACGACTCCCTCGTCGTCACCCACGCGCTCGAGGTCGACGAGCGCCTGCTCCGCGACCGCCAGCGCGTCGCGCATCGTCATGGTCGGGTCGTACAGGGCCCGCGCCGCTACGCGGTCGAGCTCCAAACGAGCCAGAAGCCCGTCGTCTGCGGCCACGCGGGCGGCCGAAGCCGTCTCCTCATGCAAGGCTTCCGCCTCGGCGAAGTCGCCGTGCTCCGCGAGAATCGCGGCCAGCTCGACCTGGGCCGCTACCCGCGAACGGTTGCCTGCCGGCAGGAGCTCGATCGCCCGGCCGAACAGGGCGCGCGCGGCCCGGCCGTCGCCGCGAGCCTGCGCCCGCTCGGCGCTCGCAAGCAGGTGGTCGGCTGCGCGTTGTCCGAGTGCGTGGGCGGTCTCGTCGAGCGGTCCGAGCTCCACGCGGTAGCGATAGGCCTCCGCGAGGTGGTAGCCGACCAGTTCGTCGGACTCGATCAGCTCGTCTGCATGGGACTGGAGCCAGCCCGCGAACCGCTCGTGCAGCTCTGCGCGAACCGCCTTCGGCAGCGCCTCGTACGCCGTGTCCCGGATCAGGAGGTGCCGGAAGCGGAACGCCTCGTCGTCTGCGACCAGCGCCTGCTCAGGTCGAACTAGATCCTTGCGCACCAGGGCGATCAGGCGCCCGTCGATCGCCGTCTCCTCGGGCGCGAGCGCAGCGACCGCGCCCCGGTGGAAGACCTGGCCCTCGACGGAGCCGCGTTCCAGCACGACGCGCTCTGCGGAATCGAGCTGGTCGAGCCGCGCCGCCAGCAGCGCATGGATCGTCGGCGGCACGGAGACGTCCTCTTGCCCACGCTCGGAGAGCATCCCGACCATCTCCTCGACGAAGAGCGGATTGCCCGAAGCGGACTCGAGGATCCGGTCGCGGAGGGCGTCTGCTATCGGCTTCGAGCGGAGTAGCGACTCGATCAGCTCGCGCGAGTCGTCGGGTCCGAGCGGCTCCAGGAGGACGTTGGTCGCGTTCAGCATTCCGCCGCCCCAGGCGGGACGGCGGTCGAGAAGCTCCGGCCGCGCCACGCAGAGCAAGAGGATCGGCATGCCGCGGCTCAGGTCGGCCACGTGTTCGACGAGGTCGAGAAAGGCCGGCTCCCCCCAGTGGACGTCGTCGAAGACGACCACGAGCGGCCGTACGGCCGCCTGCGATTCGAGCAGCTTGCGAAATGCCCAGGCGATCTCGTCCGGCGAGGCGCCGGCGGGCTCGTCTCCCAAGATCGCTCCGAGCGCAGCGGGGACTTCATCTTCGGTGCCATCCGCGAGGAGCTGCATGACCGCCTCGGTCACCGGCCAGTAGCTGATCCCCTCGCCGTACGACAGGCAGCGGCCGCGCACCACGGTGGCGTCTTCGAGCGAGCGGAGGAACTCGGCCACGAGGCGAGACTTGCCCACCCCCGCGGTGCCGAGGACGGTGAAGAGCTGGCACGAACGCTCACCGACGGCGTTCGCATAGGTGTCCTCGAGCAGCTTCCGCTGGCGCTGCCGCCCGATCATGGGCGCGCCTCCGCGCCTCGCCGGCGTGGTCGCTCGTGTTCCGACCAGGCGGGAGGCCCGAACGGGCTCGGCCTTGCCCTTCGCCGGAACGGGCTCGACCGGCTCGACGTCCACCGCATCGCGGGCGAGCCGGAGCGTTTCCTCCCCGACGAGGATCTCGCCGGGCCGGGCGGCCTGCTCGAGCCGCGCGGCGACGTTGACGGCATCGCCGGTGGCGATCCGCTCCTCGGTGCCCGTGACGACCTCGCCGGTATTCACGCCGATCCGCAGCTCCAACCGCGTGCCGTAGCTCTGCTCGAGCTCGTCGTTGAGACCTGCGAGGCTCTCGCGCAGCTCCTCGGCCGCGCGGAGGGCGCGGAGGGCGTCGTCCTCGTGAACCGTCGGCACGCCGAACACAGCCATGACGGCGTCGCCGATGAACTTCTCGACGGTGCCGCCGTGCCGCTCGAGGATCGCCCTCGCGGTCTCGAAGTAGCGCGCCATGACGTGGCGGAGGCTCTCCGGATCGATCCGCTCGCCGAGCGCGGTCGACCCCGAGACGTCGCAGAAGAAGACGGTGACGGTTTTCCGGATCTCACGGGCCGGAGCCTCGGAGAGCGGCGCGCCGCAGGAGTCGCAGAAGCGCGCGCTTTCACGGTTCGCCGCACCGCAGGCCGAGCACACCATGCGTACGAGTCTCAAGGCCACTCAGGCCGTTGACAAGCTCGCGAGCCATGCTCGTACCGCCTCCGCTACGGCGCCGAGGTCGGATCGCAGGCTGTGATCTCCGCCTACGTGCGCAACCGTGCGCCGCGGTCCCGCGGGCGGAATCCCGAATCGATCGCGGTCGCCCTGTACGACCAGCGTCGGAACCGTCACCGCGTCCAGCTCGGGCAGACGACTTTCCGCCGGCTTTCCGCGTCGCGGCGGTAGGAGCGGGAAGGCAAGACAGAGGACGCCAACCGCGTCCGTCGCCGCCGCGGTTCGACACGCCACGCGGGCGCCCAGCGAGCGGCCGCCGACGACGAGCGGCAAGCGCTGGAGCTCCTGCTCTCGAAGCCGCTCGACCACCGCCGTCCACGCAGCGTCGAGCTGGCGGGCCGGAGCAGGTGACCGGCGCCCGGCAACGCGATAGGGCTGCTCGACGAGCGCAACGCTGAAACCCTCAGACCAGGCCGCTTCGGCGGCAGCGACGAGATCGGGCGCGGTCACGCCCCCACCCGCGCCGTGGCCGAGCACGAGCGCAGCCCTCGGGTGCTCGTATGGCTGCAGATGAGCCCGTGCAGGCCCGTGCGGCGTATCGATCTCGAGCGGCATCACGCGAGATTACGGGTAGCATGCACGCCCTCACGAACAGGCCAGGGCCGTTCCGCCAGTCATCTTGCGGCCCGTCGTTTCGTCTCCCCTCATGCCGACCGCCCTCCGCAGCCTGCTGCCCGCGTTCGCACTCGTCGCTCTCGTGACCGGATGCGGCGGCTCGGTGACCGCCAGTCAGACGGTCGTCCCTGAGGCCGTGATCGACGAGGCGGAGCTGCACCGCCCGGCGCTGCGACTGATCGAGCCGCCTCCGACGCTCGGCGAGCGCGCGGCCACGATCGCGCTCAAGGCGGTCGGCGTGCCCTATCGCTGGGGCGGCGCGTCGCCGGCGAGCGGGTTCGACTGCTCAGGCCTCGTCTACTGGACGTACAAGCGGCTCGGCATGGAGCTCCCGCACAGCTCGTACGCGCTCTACGACCTCGGCCGACGCGTGCCTCAAGCCAGGGCCAGGCCGGGCGACCTGCTCTTCTTCTGGGGCCTCGGCCACGTGGGCATCTACGCCGGGCACGGTCGGATGGTCCACGCGCCTCACTCGGGCAGGTCGGTCGAAGTCGTGAAGCTCCGCGGGTCGTACTACGACCGCGGCCTGATCGCGGTGCGGCGGGTCCCCCGCGCGTAGACCGGGATCCTCGCCGCGCTGACGGCGGGCGTCAGCTCGATCCCCGGAACGCCGGGATCGGCGACCTCGGCCGGATGCATCAGGTGCGCCAGCTGGCGCGCGCCCTCGACGACGCGCGGCGCCGGGCGCGCGTAGTAAGCGTTCGCGTCGACGGCCACGACGCGCGGCGCGACGTCGGTCGGGAACGGCTCCCGGGCGGCGCGCTCGGAGGCGTACCCGCAAGGAGCCAGCACGAGCAGGTCGGGTTGCGCGGCGCGCACCGCGTCCCAGTCGACGGGGAGGGAATGCTCGCCCGCCGTGCCGAGCACGTTTTCTCCACCGGCAACGTCGACGAGCTCCGGGATCCAGTGGCCCGGGGCGTACGGTGGGTCGACCCACTCGGCCACGAAGACCCGGGGCCGCGCAAGGCCGCGGGTGGCGCCGCGCACGGCTTCGATTTCGTCGCGCATCCTCGCCGCGCGGTCGCGACCACGCTCGGCCACGCCCAGCGCCTCGCCGACGCGCTCGACGGACACGGCGATCTCCTCGAGCGTGCGCGGATCGAGCGACAGTGTCGGCACGTCGAGCGCGCAGAGCTCGCCGCTCGCAACGGCGCAGACCGCGCAGAGATCCTGGGTCAGCACGAGGTCGGGCCGGACCTCGTCGAGCACGCCCTCGTCGACGGCGTAGAGCGAGCGGCCGCCCGACACGGCGTCCCGCACAACGTCGTCGACCTCCCGCGAGGACAGCGACGCGGTGTCGACGCGCGCCCGGCTCACGACGGGCAGGTTGCGCACCGCAGCAGGCCAGTCGCATTCCTCGGAGCGGCCGACGAGCAGCTCCAGGCAGTCCAGCTCGGCGACGATCTCGGTCGCGCTGGGCAGGAGCGAGACGACTCGCACGGCCTCCCCAGCGTACCGAGCGGCCCAGCTACCGTCGCTCCGTGGCACCCTCGACGCTACTTCGGCTCGGGCTGATCGGGTTCGTCGTCGTCTGGCTGTTCGGGCCGGACGTCGTGCGCTCGACCGTGCCCATCTGGCTGGCGTTCGTCGTCGCGCTCGGCCTCGAGCTTCAGTTCTTCGTCGGCGCGCTTCGCTCGTCTCCCCGGCCGCGGCCGGATCGAACACCTCAGGCCGCCGACCGCGCGCGCTTCGGCTACGCCGAGGAGCCGGCCGAGCTGTTCCTCGTCCGGGAGCAGGGCGAAGAGGTCTGGGTGCCGTACTCCGGGGAGTCGGACGAGGAGCTCGACGAGCTGATCGCCGCCGAGCGCGAGCGGCCGGAGTGGGAGCCGGCGCCGGTCGAGGCCGAGGGCGCGCTCCCGCCCGCCCTGCGCGGACTGCTCGTCGGCCTCGCCGTCATCGGCGGCCTGGCCCTCCTTCTCTGGTACGTCGACAGCCATACCGGCTGGGACTCCATCTCCGCGAAAACGCGCGCCAAGGCGACGCAGCGCTTCTCGCGCGAGGCATCACGGATCGCCGGGAAGCCGGTCACGATCCGCTGCGACGAGGCGGGGAAGGTCGTCGGTGCTGTCCAGCACGCCGACGGCGTCGCCCTTGTGGGCGGCGACGTCGCCTACCTGACGCCGCAGCGCTGCTTCGACCTCTACCGTCTGGCCTTCGACGGTGAGATCACGTCGAACCGCACGGCGCGCGCTGTCGCCGTGCTCGCGCACGAGTCGTGGCATCTGCGCGGGGAACGCGACGAAGGAACGACCGAGTGCTACGCGCTGCAGTCCGGCGTCGACCTCGGGCGGAGCTTCGGGCTCTCCGCGAACACCGCGCGCCAGATGATGCGCCAGCAGCTGACCGAGAACGCCCTCCACGCCGGGGGCAGCGGCGACTACCTCGTGCCGCCGGAATGCCACGACGGCGGCGAGCTGGACCTCGACCGGCGCAGCTCCCGCTTCCCCTAAACAGGTCGGCTTGGCGCAAATCGGCGCCTAGTCCGCGGCGGGGTTGCAACCGCTTCGTCACGCTTTCGTGGCAAACCCGGCGCGCAGCTTCTGTGACGCTTCCGTGACACGCCTGTTTCCCAGGCTGCCAGGGGCCCGGGTCACGCTGCGCAAAAGGCGGTCCGAAAGGGCTAGTCGT
>DATFQE010000167.1:0-18757 GCA_035264445.1 Gaiellaceae bacterium
ACGACGCCCCCCGTCGCGACCCACGCGAGGGTGTTGGAGAGCTCGATTCGGCGGCGAACGCTGACGGCGTGGGCGACTTGCAAGGGTCGGCGTCAGCCTCCCGCCCGCGGCGGCCACGCATCCTGCTGCTGATCACGCTCGCGGAGGTCGGGGGTGCCCAGACGTACGTGGCGTCGCTGCTTCCGGCGCTCGTGGAGCGCTTCGACGTCGTCGTCGCGGCTCACGGAACAGGCCCACTTCGTGACGCGGCCGCTGCGGCCGGCGTGCGGTTCGAGCCGCTCGCTCACGTGCGGCGGCCGGTAGGCGCGCACGATGTGGCCGGGGTCGTCGAGCTCGTCCGGCTGCTCCGCCGCCACCGCCCGGACATCCTCCACGCGAGCAGCTCGAAGGCCGGCGTCCTCGGACGTCTCGCGGGCGCTCTCGCCGGCGTCCCGATCCGGATCTTCACGGTCCACGGTTGGGCGTTCGCCGCCTACTCCGGCGCCACCGGCCGCGTCTACCGCGTCGCCGATCGCCTCGTCCGTCCGCTCACCACCGTCACGGTCTGCGTCTCGGAGCGCGAGCGGAAGCTCGGCTTGGCCGCGCGCACGTGCGATCCGGCCCGCACGGTGGTGATCCCCAACGCGGTCGACGTCGCCGGTGCGCCTCGTGTCCGAGCCGGCAGCCGGGAGCGGCCGCTGATCGTCGCCGTCGGCCGGCTGAAGGCGCCCAAGGATTTCGTCACGCTCGTCCGGGCGCTCGGCAGGCTCGAGCCCGGCTCGTTCGACGCCGTCATCGTCGGCGAAGGCCCCGATCGAGAGCGGCTCGAGGACGAGATCGGCCGCCTCGGCCTCGCAGAACGCGTGACGCTCGCCGGCGAGCGGAGCGACGTCCCCGAGCTGCTCGCCGCCGCCGACGTCTTCGCGCTCGCGAGCTCGTCCGAGGGGATGCCCGTGTCCGTGCTCGAGGCGATGGCGGCGGGGCTCCCCGTCGTCGCCTCGCGGGTGGGCGGTCTGGCGGAGCAGGTCGTCGAGGGAGAGACGGGCGTACTCGTCGAGCCGGGAGACCCTGAGGACCTCGCCCGGGCGCTCGACCGTCTCGTCGCCGACATCGAGCTTCGCCGCAGGCTCGGAGCGGCGGGCCGGGCACGCGCCGAGCAGGCCTTCGATCTCGAGCCGTTTCGACGCGCCCACGTCGAGCTCTACTCCCGGGAGCTCGCAAGGCGCAGGCTGCCCGCGCCTGCGCCCATCCCGTAGCGGCGCCTGCGATAGACACCGCGGAGCGGCAGCGGGGAGTCGTGCCCGCCCTCGACCTTCGCCCGGAAGTCGAGCAGGTCGTCGCGCCGGTCGATCTGCCGGCGGCGAAGGGCGAGACGGTCGGTGCCGCTCGAATTAACACCGGGCTCGCACGAGACCGCGACGTGGAACCCGGCTGCGGCGACGAGCCCACGTTCGCGAGCCCCGAAGAGCCCGGAGGGGTAGGAAAACGCGACGACCGGACGCCCGAGCCGGGCCTCCAGCGACAGCTTCGAACCGTGGATCTCCTCCCACGCGGCGGCGTCGCGCAACGTGAGCAGGTTCGGGTGTGTGAGCGTGTGGGCCTCGAAGCGGAACGTTCCCTCGCGGTCGAGGTCGACGATCTCCTCCCACCCGAGGAGCGGCGGCTGTGAGCGGCGATACCACCCGAAGCCCGCCCAGCCGTCGATCACACCCGGCGAGACGAAGACGGTGGCGCGGAAGCCGCGCTCGGCGAGAACGGGGAGCGCCTCCTCGGCGACGTCCAGGAAGCCGTCGTCGAAGCTGAGGCCGATCGTGCGGCGGTACGGGCCGCCCCGCTCCAGGAGCGCGGCCGCCTCGACGACGTCGACGACCCGGTACGACTCCGTCGCGAGGTAGTCCATCTGCCGCCGGAAGTTCTGCGGTCTGACGGCGAGCTCGTCGCGGTCGTCCGAGACGCGGTGGTAGAAGAGGATCCGCAGGCCGTTCTGCAGCTCTCCGTTCGGGTCGGCGCGCCTCGACCAGGCGGCCGAGCGCGCCCGGGTCGCGGCGGCCTTGACCAGGTAGCGGCTCACGCGTGCTTCCCGAAGAGCTTGCGCGCCGGTGCGAGCCCGTCGAAGTAGAAGTGCCGGAGAGCGTGCGAGCGCTTCAGCAGCTTGCGCGCGCGGATCATTCCCATCCAGCCGGCGACCGCAGCCCTTCCCCTCAGGCTTCCGGCCAGGCCGAACGCCTGGTACAGCGGCTCCAGCCGGTCGGCGAGGTCCACCTTGTAGCGCTCGGCACCGCCGAGGAACTCGACTCTCGTCGCGCCTTCGGCGGCCGCGGCCTCGATCGCGTCGAGCGTGTTGACGACCCCTGGTGAGTAGCGGCTGAACTCCGGGTCGAAGGCGATCCGGTGGACGTAGATTCGGCCCTCGAGGGCGAGGAAGTAGTGGAAGGCGACCGCTCGTCCGTCGATCTTCAGCGTCACGATCCGTGGAACTCCGAGCGGCGCGAGCGCCTCGATGGCCGCGTGGCTGAAACGCCGGCCGGCCGGCGTCGTGAAGCCGGAGCCGTCCGGGCGACCCTGCCAACGCAGATCGTGCAGGACGAAGGCGTCCTCGAGCGCTGCCTTCAGCTCGTCGACGGTCCGTGCCACCTCGACGTCGACTCGGCCGAGCTCCGCGAGCTGCCGCCGGCGCCGGCGGTGGTGGCTGCGCTGCTTGGACGAGAACTTCGTCGTGTAGACGCTGTCCCAGTCGGGAGAGAGGTCGAGGACCGGTGCCTCCGACCGTTCGATCAGCATCAACGCCGAGGGCCCGAGCGCCGCGATCAGCCTGCTGTCGGCGGGCAAGCCGGAGAACTCCGCGAGGTCCTGATCCGCTCCCCTGGCTCGGTCGGCGAGCGCGTCGGCCGTCGACACGCTCTCATCGTCGGCGAGGAGCATGTCGGCGAGCCCGGGGTCGCCGCCGATGAACGACGTCACGCGGAGGCCGCGCCTAGGGAGGACGCAGAGCGGCAGCGCGCCCACCAGCCTCCCGTCGCGGTACGCAACGTGCACCGCGAGCTCGCCTTCGTCCCCGTAGTGGCGCCACCACTCCAGGAGCCAGGCGTGGAGGAGGAAGGGGCTCGGCCTTGGGCCGGCCCGGACGAGCGTGTCCCATTGCGCGCCGAGCTCGGAGAAGGCCGTCTCGCTCGAAATCGTCTCGACGGTCAGACGCGCAGAAGCGGTGGTGGCAACCACACTTACAAGGTTCCCCACGTCTCTCAGAGCGAGTCCAGGAACGCGGCGGCGTCCTCCCGGCTGCGAACGGCGACGACGCGCCGGCGGTCACGCTCGCGGGCGAGCTCGGCGAGCAGGTCGGCCCTGACGGCCGTGCGGTAGCGCCACTGGTTCCTCGCGAACTTCAGTAGCGCCCGGTGCACCGGCCCGGGCTCGGTCTGCGCGGGAACGCCGACGCTCGCTTCTCGGTTGCGCCGGCGGCGCGCGACCCGCCACAGGCAGCGCAGTGGCGACGCGTCCACGAAGACGACCGTGTCGGCCGTGTCGAGCCACTCGGGAAGCATGTCGTCGACCTGGCTGTCGACAATCCACTCGGGCGCCGCGAGCTCGCGCCGCTGCAGGGCCTCCCATTCCGTCGGTGGGGTCGCCACCCAGCCCGGCTTCCAGAACAGCGTGTCGAGATGCACGACCGGGATTCCGAGCCGCTCGCCCAGTCGGCTCGCGAGCTCCGACTTGCCGGCGCCTGCGGGCCCGGTGACGACGATTCGTTTCACGGTGTGCGTCGGATTGTGTTCAGGGACTCGCCGGGTCGGCGGAGGGGAACCGTTCTAGACGATGAACGCGCCGGCGCACTCGTGGACCGCTGAGCTCGCGTCGGCGATCCGGGTCGGCGACCCGCGCTGGGTGGCCGCAGCCGGACGCGTCGTGCTGGTCTGGGTGCCGTGCTACACGCTGATGGGCTATCGCTTCGGCCCCTCGCCGACCGCGCTCGTTGCGTCGACGATCCTGGCAGCGGTCTGGCTCGTGTCGCTCCGGAGCGCGTTCGCAGCCGTGCACTTCACCCTCGGACCCGCCGTCCGCACTGCCGTCGGAGCCGTAACCGGAATGATCGGCGTCTCTGCCGTGGCGATGTGGGTGCCGGGGCTCGGCATGTCGACATCGACGATCCTTGCGCTGACGCTCTCGGTCTTCGCGCTGACGACGATCTGGGAAACCGTCGCCCAACGGGTCGTCGGCAAGCGGCGGGTGCTCGTGATCGGGACGTCCGCGTCCGCCGAGGCCGTCGCCGATGCGATCGCGGTCGAAGGAAACACGCCCTTCACCGTCGTGGGCGCGGTGGACGACACCCCCGACGACCCAGCGCGCCTGGGATCGGTGGCGGAGCTGTCGCGGATCATCGACGAGCAGCGGCCCGAGCTCGTCGTGCTCACAGACGGCGAGAGCTCCGCGAAAGCACTCGACCGGCTGCTCGACGCGCCGGCGTCGGGTCTCAAGCTCGTCGGGCAGGCGCACTTCTTCGACCATGCGTTCGGCCGCATCCCGCTCGCAGACCTCAAGCCCACGTGGTTCATGAGCATCTTCCACCTCTGGCAGCGGCCGTACACGCGCTTCGCGAAACGGACCTTCGACGTCGTGTGCGCGTCCTTCGTCCTGCTCTTCGCCGCTCCCCTGATGCTCGTCGCGGCCGCTTTCGTCCGGCTCACGCCCGGCCCGGTCATCTACCGGCAGACGCGAGTCGGCGAGGGCGGCCGACCCTTCACGATGCTGAAGTTCCGCACGATGCGGGCCGACGCCGAGGCGCCCGGTCCGGCATTCGCGCAGCTGGAGGATCCGCGCGTGACGAAGGTCGGGAGGGTCCTTCGCCGGACGCACGTGGACGAGCTGCCGCAGCTGTGGAACGTCCTCCGCGGTGAGATGTCGATCGTCGGGCCCCGGCCGGAGCGGCCGGAATTCATCCCGACGCTCGAGGAGGCGGTGCCGTTCTTCACGCGGCGCCTGCTCGTCAAGCCGGGAATCACCGGGTGGGCACAGCTTCGGCACGACTACGCGTCGGACGCCGACGGCGCCGCAGAGAAGCTGTCGTACGACCTCTGGTACCTGCGGCACCGAAACCTCGTCGTCGACCTGGCGATCTGCGTGAAGACCTTCTCGTCGATTCTCGCGAGGCCCGGACGGTGAACGACGTGGAACGCGTCGAGCCCACTCACGAGCAGACGCCTCCGACGGAGCGGCGCCTCTGGTTCCGCATCGAAGAGGTCGAGATCACGTGGCTGCCGGTCGGCGAAGCGGCGTTCCTGCTCTGGGTCCTCGCCGTCCTGCTCGTCGCCTGGCTGCTGGTCGGCGTCGCGCTAGGCCTCGTCTAGGAGCGGAGAGTGCAGGCACTCGCCACTCCGACGGCCGCCGAAACGAGGCTCCGAATCGAGACCGTTACGTCTGGAGCCGGTCTAGCGGCGCTTGCAGACGGCTGGGACGACCTCGTCCGCGCGATGCCTCGCCCGAGCCCGTTCATGCTGCACGCATGGCTGCTCGAGTGGTGGCGCCACTACGGCGCCGGCGCCGAGCTCGCAGTCCACGTCGCCTATCGCGGCGACCGGCTCGTCGGGGCGCTTCCGCTCCACACCCGGCGCCGTCTCGGGCTTCGTGTGACCGAGCTCGTCGGCGGCAGCTGGGCGCTCCTCGGAGACGTGCTCGTGGCACCCGGAGAGGACGCGGCGACGGCGGGCGCGTTGGTCGAGCAGGCGCAGACGTCAGGGCACGACTTCGCGAACCTGTTCGGCCTGACCGAGTCCAGCCGGCTCGTCGCGGACCTGCCACCCGGCCGGCTTCGCCTGATCGAGCGCCTCGAGGCGCCCGTGATGGAGCTGGACGGCCCGTGGGAGGCCGTGTACCGGGCCAGGTTCTCGGCAAAGCAGCGGAGCGAGCGGCGCCGGAGGCTCCGGAAGCTCTCCGAGCTCGCGCCGATCGAGGTGCTGGTCGCGCGCAGTCCCGCCCAGCTCGCGCCCGCGCTCGAGGACGCCTACCGGGTCCACAGGGCGCGTTGGGAGGGGCGTCGCGACATGTCGGGCTTCGTCACGCCGACGGGGCTCCGCTTCCATCGCGCGGCCGTGCTTGCGCTGGCCGAGCTCGACGTGCCGCGGATAACGGTCGTCCGCTGCGGCGGCCGGCCGATCGCCTTCGCATTCTCGCTCCAGCTCGAGGGCGCGACGTACGGCGTCGCGATGGCGTTCGACCCCGCCTATGCGCAGTTCGGTCCCGGGCTGGAGGCGAAGCTGACCTCGCTCGAGGCGGCGGCGGCCGAGGGGATCACCCGGATGGAGCTCCTCGGTACCGACGCTCCGCACAAGCGGCCGCTCACCGATCGGTTCGAGCCGATCTACCAGGGCATCGGTCTGGCGCGCACCGTTCGCGGCCGCGTGGCGAGCGAGGGCCTGCTCGCCGCGATCCACGCTCGCCGGCGGCTGAAGCACTCGCAGGTCGCGAGGCGGCTCTACGACCGGCTCCCGCGTCTCGCGCGCGGATAGTCAGGCTCCGAGCTCGGACAGCCGCTGTTCGAGGAACCGGCGTTCCGCGTCCGAGTGGACGAGCTCGAGGGCGCGCTCGTAGGCGGTACGCGCCTCCTCGCCTCGCTCGAGCCGGCGGAGGAGCTCCGCCCGCGTCGAGTGGAGGTAGTGATAGCCGGCGAGGTCGAGGCGTTCGACGAGCGCGAGCGCATCCTCCACGTGGCCCGCCTCGGCAAGCGCAGCGGCGTGGTTGAGCTCGACGATCGGCGATCCCGTCGTGCGGGCGAGCTCGCCGTAGAGCGCAGCGAGCTGCTCCCAGTCCTGTGGCTCCTCGGTATGGAGCAGCGCGATCGCCGCCTGGATCGCGTACGGGCCCCGTCCGCCGAGGGCGAGCGCCCGATCGAGCGTCGTGCGTCCCTCGTCGATCTGGGCCGTGTCCCAGAGCGATCGATCCTGGTCGGCGAGAAGGACGATCGCCCCGGCGGCGAAGCGTGCGTTGCGCCGGGCGTCGTTGACCAGCATCAGCGCGAGCAGCGCGTGCACCTCGGGCTCGTCCGGCATCAGCTCGGCCAGCGCCCGCCCGAGCCGGATCGCCTCGGCGGCGAGGTCGCCGCGGCCGCCGTACCCCTCGTTGAAGATCAGATACACGACGGCGAGCACCGCTGCGAGGCGGTCGGGCAGCAGGTGAGGCGGCGGGACACGGAAGGGGATCCCGGCCGCCTTGATCTTGTGCTTCGCCCGCGCGAGGCGCTTCTTCATCGTCTCCTCGGGGACGAGGAAGGCCCGCGCGATCTCCTCCGTGGTCAGGCCGCCGAGCGCGCGGAGGGTGAGCGCGACCTGCCCCTCGAGTGCGAGCGCGGGGTGGCAGCAGGTGAAGATCAGCTCGAGCCGCTCGTCGGCGATCAACGTGTCGTCCATGTCGTCCTCAACGGCCTCGGGGACGTCCAGCAAGCGGGCCTTCTCGGCGAGCGTTCGGTCCCGCCGGATCCGATCGATCGCCCGGTTGCGGGCGGTCGTGACCAACCAGGCGCGTGGGTTGTCCGGTGTTCCCTCCCGCGGCCATCGCTCGGCCGCGATCGCGAACGCCTCCTGCGCGGCTTCCTCGGCGAGGTCGAAATCGCCGAGGAAGCCGATGAGGGCGGCGACAACGCGGCCCCACTCGTCCCGAAAGACCTGCTCGAGGATCGCTCAGTACTCCACGACCGGGCGGACCTCGACGGCGCCGCCGAGGCGGGCGGCCGGGATGCGCGCGGCCAGCTGGATCGCCGCATCCAGGTCGTCGGCCTCGTAGACCAGGTAGCCGCCGAGGGCCTCCTTGACCGCGACGAACGGCCCGTCGGTGGTCAGGGTCTTGCCGTCGTCGACGCGGACGGTGGTCGCGGTTCCGGGATCGTCGAGACCGAGCCCGGGCGTGACACCGGGCGTCTGATTGATCGCCTGGTAGTCCGCGTAGACCGCCTTCTGCTCGTCCTCGGACAGACGTCCCCACGCGTCCGGATCTCGCGGAGTCGGGGTATCGCCCTGGTGGATCAAGAGCACGTACTTCACGGCTTCCTCCTTCGTCGGGGATGTTCGCGTCTAAGACGAACGGGCGACGGCGGAGGGGACACCTTTAAGGAACGTCTTCGTCTGACCTGCCCAGATCGCAGCTCGGCGAGTGGAGATCGAGGTAGCGCCCGACGCCGTTGACCGCGTGCGGGACCCCGGGCCGAACCTGGATCCAGGAGCCGCTTTCCGCACGGAGCTCGCCACCGTCCACCGTCAACGTCAGCTCGCCCTCCAGGACGTACAACGACTCGACATGGCGCCGGTGGACGTGCGTGGTGCGCGGTGCTTCGGCCGCGTCGAGCTCCGCGATCCCGATCGCCTCGATGTCGGCGAGCACGGTCACGCCGTCGCGCCGCTGGCCGCCGACGACGACGGCCTCGGAGATCGGCCTTCCACCGTCGGGAGGAGGCGGATGCTGGTCGTACGTAAAGCTCCTCCCGTCGCGAAGCGCGCGCAGGAAGTCCGCGAACTGCCGGCCCGGCGCGTGGAAGTTGAGGTAGCGGACTTCCGCACCGCTCCCGTTTCGGAAGCCGTGCACGACGAGCGGCGGCACGCGTGCGAGCGTCCCCGCCGGGACCACCGCCGTCTCGCCGTCGGTGCCGAGCCTGACGGTCAACTCGCCGTCGAGGACGTAGAACATGTCGGTGTGGTGCCGGTGGATGTGGAGATCGGCGCCCTCGCGGTGGGGGCCGAAGCGCGACCACGTTGCGTGCAGCGTCTCGTCGTCGGAGAGAATCTCGACCCGGCGGTCGGCCGAGTCGCGGACGATCTCGCCGCCGGCGGGCGGAATGACGACAGCGTTGCTCAAGAGCCGCGAGTATGCCCGCCGTGACCCTTCTCGCCGACGTCGTCTCCGCCTCGAAGGCCGTCACGGACACGCCCGCGCGCTCGCGCAAGGTCGCGATCCTCGCCGAGCTGCTCCGGCGGCTCGACCCGAGCGAGGTGCCGATCGCCGTCGGCTTTCTCACCGGCGTGCCGAGGCAGGGTCGGGTCGGCGTCGGCTACTCGACCATCTACGGGATCGAGGTCGTGCCGGCCGAGGAGCCTACGGTGACGATCGCGGACCTCGATGCCGCGATCTCGCGCGTGCTCGAGACGCGTGGCGGCGGATCGGCTGCCAGGCGCCGGGAGCTGCTCGAGGGCCTGCTCCGGCGGGCCACCGACGAGGAGGCCGACTTCGTCAAGCGCCTCTTCACCGGCGGGCTCAGGCAGGGAGCGCTCGCGGGCGTAATGACCGATGCGGTCGCGAAGGCCGCCGGTGTCCCGGGCGAGCTCGCGCGACGCGCGCTCATGCTCTCCGGCGACCTCTCGCGGACCGCGGAGATCGCCATGTCGGCCGGGGAGGAGGGACTCCGCGCGGTCGGCTTCGAGCTCTTCCGCCCGGTCCTGCCGATGCTCGCGTCCACGGCGGACAGCACCGGCGAGGCGGTCGCCGGCTTCGAGCGCGCGTCCGTCGAATGGAAGCTGGACGGGATCCGCATCCAGGTTCATCGGCGCGGCGACGACGTCCGGATCTACACGCGGAACCTCAACGAGATCACGGCCGCGCTGCCCGGAATCGCGAACGCGGTCCGCGAGCTGCCGGTGACACAGGCGGTCTTCGACGGCGAGGCCCTCTGGATGGGCGACGAGGGGCCGGCTGCCTTTCAGGACACGGTTGCGCAGATCGACGGCGACGCGCCGCTCGAGGGCGTCTCGACGTTCCTCTTCGACGTCCTGCACGTCGACGGGGAGGACCTGCTCGACACCCCGCTCGAAACCCGGAGGGCGACGCTCGAGGCGGTGGCGCCGGAAGTCACCATCCCCGGGGCGCTGACGTCGGATCCGGCCACGACCGAGCGCGTGCTCGACGAAGCCTTGCGAGCGGGGCACGAGGGCATCGTCGTCAAGGACGCCGCGTCCATCTACGCCGCGGGCCGGCGCGGGAAGGCGTGGCGCAAGGTGAAGCCCGTACGGACGTACGACCTGGTAGTGCTCGGCGCCGAGTGGGGTCACGGTCGGCGGCAGGGTTGGCTCTCGAACCTGCACCTCGGCGCCCGCGACGACGTGAACGGCGGCTTCGTGATGGTCGGCAAGTGCTTCAAAGGACTGACCGACGAGCTGCTGACGTGGCAGACCGAGGCGCTCCTCGAGCGCGAGACGGCGCGCAAGGGGATCGCGGTTCTCGTGCGGCCGGAGCTCGTGGTCGAGATTGCGCTCGACGGCGTCCAGGCCTCGACGCGGTACGCGGGCGGCGTCGCGCTTCGCTTCGCGCGCGTGAAGCGCTACCGGCCGGACAAGACTGCGAGCGAGGCCGACACGATCGACGCCCTGCGCGCGCTCCTGCCGCCTCGGCTCTGACGTCACAGACGTAAGAACGAGCGTTGGGTGCAACACAAACAGGTCATGGACGGACGCGGCGGTCAAGGCGCGACCCGCGTGCTCGAGACGCTCGAGCGCGACGATGCCGACGAGGCCGCGGTGATCCTCGCGCGCTGTCCGGCGGTCGATGTCAGCGCGGGCGAGCCTCACTTCCGTTCCTCGCTTCCGCCGGCAGCGCTCCTGCTGGTCGACGAGGGCTTCTGCGTTCTTCGCATACCTCGGCCGGACGCGGCGCGGTCGATCATCACGTGCGAGGCCGGGCCCGGGTCTGTCCTGTTGCCTCCCGGCGATGCGGAAGTGCTGTTCGGGCTGACGGACGCGCGGCTGATCGCGATTCCGCAGGCGGAGGTCGACCGGCTGCTGAGAATTCCGAGCGTGGCGCGGATGCTGCTCGACCAGCTGGCCACGACGCTCGGCCACAAACAGGAGGCAATCGGGACCTTCGCAGTGACGCGGCACGTTGAGCGCGTTCGCCGCAAGCTGCTTCAGCTCGCGCGGAGCTACGGCCGGGTCGGCCGTGACGGAATTCGCATCGACTTCCCGCTCAGCCACACGCTCCTGGCGGAGATGATCGGCTCCTCGCGCGAGACGGTGACGCGGGCACTCGACGAGCTGCAGCGGCGGGGATTCGTCGCCCGCCGCGGGCACAAGTACCGGCTTCTCATCTCGCCCCGCGAGGTGTGACAGCGATCACATAGCCGCCCGTGGCGGCCTCTTAGCATCGGCTCGACGGTGATCGGCAAGGTCCTCGGCAGGCTGGCAATGCTCGCCGGAGCGGGATTCGTTCTCTACCTCGGCGTCGTGATCGTCGCGGGGACCTACGCGGCGGTGTCGCAGTCACCGGGGGCCGGTGTCGACGCACGCAACGCCAAGAACAACCGCGCGCTCTTCCTCGCCGGGCGGCGCGTGTTCCGCTTCGACACGTTCGGTGACGAGGCCTTCTGGGGCGGCGCGCTTCAGCTTCACCGCGCGATCGCCGGCCGCCGAAACGGCGGCGTCGGCGCAGGGGTCAGCCCGAAGACCGCCCTCTCGGTCGGCCTCAAGGTCGACGCGGCGGCGATCGCGAAGCAGACGGCGGGCGCGATCAAGGCGGGCAAGGTCAACCTGAACGACCCGAAGGTGACGCTCGCGTTGCTCAAGCTGAACGCGGTTGTCGGCGTCAAGGGCATCTTCGGCCGCGGCGGCCGGCTCACGTCGATGGGAATCACCTGCGCGCTCTGCCACTCGACGGTCGACGACTCGTTTGCTCCGGGGATCGGGCGGCGGCTGGACGGCTGGCCGAACCGTGATCTCAACGTCGGGGCGATCGTCGGCCTCGCGCCGAACAAGAAGCCGATCACCGACCTGCTCGGCGTCGACGAGCCGACCGTCGACAAGGTGCTCGCCAGTTGGGGGCCCGGGAAGTTCGATGCGGCGCTCTTCATCGACGGCAAAGCCTTCCGGCCCGACGGCAGGACAACGGCCAACCTGATTCCGCCTGCGTTCGGGCTCGCGGGCGTCAATCTCGCGACCTACACGGGCTGGGGCTCGGTCACGTACTGGAACGCCTTCGTCGCGAACCTCGAGATGCACGGGCGCGGCAGCTTTGACGACGACCGGCTCGACGACGCCAAGCAGTTCCCCGTCGCGGCGCGGAATCGTTTCGGTCACGTCCGCAGCCGGCGGGACCTGATCACGCCGAAGCTGCCGGCGCTCCACTTCTACCAGCTGGCGATCCCCGCTCCGAAGCCGCCGAAGGGCTTCTTCGACCGCGCCGCGGCTCGTCGCGGGCGCGCGATCTTCGCCGGCAAGGGCGGCTGCCAAAGCTGTCACCTGCAGCCGAAGGGCACGCAGCCGGGCTGGAACCTCGTCGCTCCCGCGGATATCTGCACCGATCCGTTCACGGCCGGCCGCTCTCCGACCGGCCGCTACCGGACGACGCCGCTCGAGGGCATCTTCGCCCGCATGAAGGGCGGCTTCTACCACGACGGCCGCTTCCCGACATTGCTGTCGGTGGTCGAGCACTACAACAGCTGCCAGGACCTCGGCCTGACGGCGGGCGAGAAGCGCGACCTCGTCCAGTATCTGCGGTCGCGCTAGCCGACGAGGCCACGCTCGAGCGCGTCCGCCGGCGCCCGGTCCGTGATCAGCTTCTTGACGAGCGCCTCGAGCTCGTCGCTCTGGGCGACGGTGACCGCGCCGGCGAGACGGCCTTCGTGCCCGTAGGCAGCGAGGAAGCCGTCGGCCAGCGAGCCGTCCGTGCTCAGCGTGTCGAAGCGGCTCACGTCGCCGAACGCCTTGATCGTCGTCCCGAAGACCTCGCTGAAGAATGACGAGACGGTGTCGTAGCCGCCCTCGGCGTCGGCGAGGATCCTTCCGACCTCGGTGCCCTGGTAGCTGGCGTTCGACCAGTGCTCGATGCGGCGCTGCCGCTCGTACAGCGGGTCGAAGAAGTTCGCGACGTCGCCGGCGGCGTACACACCAGGTGCACTCGTCTCGAAGCGAGCGTTGACGACGACGCCGTTGTCGACTTCGATTCCGCTGCCCTCGAGGAAGCCGACGTTCGGGATGACGCCGACGCCGACGACCGCGAGATCGGCCTCGACGCGGAGCCCGCTCTTGGTCTCCACCGACCGGAGCACGCCGTCGCCCGCGAAGCTCGCGACCTCTTCTGCGAGCAGGAGCTCGACGCCGTGCGCGCGATAGAGGTCCGCGAGCTGCTCGCTCAGCTCACGCGAGCCGAGGACGTCGAAGAGCCCCGAGCCGAGGTGGATCAGCGTGACGTCGAGGCCGAGGTGGTGGAGCGACGCGGCTGCCTCCATCCCGATGAACCCGCCGCCCACGACGACGGCGCGGCGGGCGGCACGCGACGCTTCGCGAATTGCGGTCGAGTCGGCGATCGATCTCAAGGCGAAGACGCCGTCGAGGTCGCTGCCGGGCACCCGCAGCCGGCGTGGCGCCGCGCCCGTCGCGACCAGCAGCTTGCCGTAGCTCAGCTGAACCCCGTTGTCGAGCGCGAGGCGGCGCGCGCCGGGATCGACGCCGGCGACCTTCGTCTCGAGCAGCACGTCGACGCCGTGCTCGCGGTAGAACTCGTCGTTCTCCACGCGCGGCGTCGCGTCCGTCTCGCCCCGGAGATACCGCTTGGACAGCGAGGGGCGATGGTAGGGCAGCGTGGCTTCGTCGCCGACGAGCGCGATCCCGCCCTCGCCGCCGGCCTCGCGATACGACTTGATCGCGCGCGCGGCCGTCAGGCCGCCTCCGGCAATCACTAGCTCGCTTGTGGTCATGCGTCCTCCTTCGGTTTTCACGCCTTCTGCGTGTCCCGGGAGGTCGCGGTCTTACGGGCCTGCCGATCGGAGGTAAGGACCGGCCGCTTCGGAGCACCCACTCCTCCGGAAACTCCCGACAAGGAGGAGCAAGTGCCCTACGGAGACTGGATCAACGAACTGCCGACCGGTTTCTTCCTGGTCGTGCACATCGCTGCGTTCGCGATCGGCGCCGGCTTCGCGTGGCTCGCGTTCAAGCGCGAGCTGACGCTGCTCGGCTCGGCGTTCTCGCTGTTCGCCGCCGCCGAGCTCGTCTACATGACCTATCACCTCGACTGGACCGTCTTCCTGTTCGCGCACACGATCGCCGAGGTCCTCGACCTGGCCGCGTTCGTGCTCGTCTTCGCCGCGGCGGTGTACTCGACGGTTCGTCGCCCGGCGCTCGAGGCGAGCCGATCGTGACACGCCGGCTCGTCCTTATCGCGCTGCTCGGCCTCCTCGCGGCGGGGTGCGGCGCCACCCAGGACAGCGAGCCGGTGGCAACGACCGAGGTGAAGATGGCCAAGAGCTACCGCTTCGACCCCGAGACGATCGAGATCCAGGCCGGGCAGACCGTGACCTGGACGAACGAGGACAACTTCACCCACACGGTCGAGGTCGAGGGCAAGGGCGACCACAAGGTCGGTCGGGGCGACAGCGTGTCGCTCACCTTCGACAAGCCCGGCACCTACGAATACGTCTGCACGCTCCACTCGCACGACATGAGCGGGACGGTGATCGTCACGTGAGACGCGACCTCGTCATCCTCACGTGCGCGATCAGCGCAGGGATCCACGGCGCCCTCGCCCCGGAGCACTTCGCCGAGGGCGCGGGCGCCGGGATCGGCTTCGTCGCAGCGACCGTCGCTCTCGCCGGGCTCGCGATCGCGCTGACCGTGCGGCCCGCGGGCGCGCTCGGGCTCACGGCCGCGATGGTCGTGTTCGCCGGG
Source organism: Gaiellaceae bacterium (assembly GCA_035264445.1). Classification (GTDB taxonomy): domain Bacteria; phylum Actinomycetota; class Thermoleophilia; order Gaiellales; family Gaiellaceae; genus DATFQE01. Next base: position 14,604 of record DATFQE010000167.1, read on the forward strand.
CTCCTGGCGAGCTACGCGCTCGCAATCACGACGGGCGTGCCGCTCTTGCACCCCGACCGCGAGCCCGCCGACGGGCTCGCACTCGCAACCAAGGCGATCGAGGCCGTCGGCCTGCTCGCTGCCTGGAGCCTGCTCCGGCGGCCCTCGCTCGCCGTTTCGATCCCACATCCGAAAGGAACGACATGAAGACTGCACGTCCGGTTCCCCTCTTGCTCACGGCGCTCGTCGCCTTCTTCGCCGCGCTCGCCGCGCTCGCCGTCTCGAACGGCCACGACGCCCACGCGCACGGCAACCCCGGGCATCACGGGGCCGCGCCGCTGACGCAAGAGCAAGTCGCTTTCCACGACGCCATGCGGCGCCTGTGGGAGGACCACATCACCTGGACGCGTCTGGCGATCATCAGCCTCACCACCGGCTCGCCCGACACCGACGCGACCGTCGGGCGGCTGCTGAAGAACCAGACGGACATCGGCAACGCGGTCAAGCCGTTCTACGGCGACGCCGCCGGCAACGCGCTGACGGAAGAGCTCCGCAAGCACATCCTGATCGCGGCGGACGTGATCGCCGCGGCCAAGGCGGGGAACGCCGCCGCGCTCGCCGACGCCCAGGAGCGCTGGGCGAGGAACGGCGACGACATCGCCGCGCTGCTGCACAGCGTCAACCCGGACGAGTGGAAGCTCGACGCGATGAAGGCCGAGCTGAGCACCCATCTGAGGCTCACGACGGACGAGGTTGTCGCCCGGCTCCACGGCGACTGGGCAGCCGACGTCGCGGCCTACGACAAGATCCACGACCACGCGCTGCACCTGTCCGATCTGCTCTCCGACGGGTTGATCGAGCAGTTCCCGAAGCGGTTTCGGTAACCGAGGTAAGAAACGCCGCGCCGCCGGCACTAACGGGGTATGCAAGTGACGGAGATCGACGAGACGCAGATCGTCGGCTGGCGGCGCGGCCAGCTCGCGGACGCCGGCTTTTCGTTGCCGCTCGCGGCGCGAATCGCCGGCGACCCGCGCTACGACCTGCATGCGCTGATCGAGCTGACCGAGCGCGGTTGCGCTCCGGAGCTCTCCGTACGGATCCTCGCTCCGCTCGAGGTGGAGGGAACCGCGGCATGAGCGTGGCTACCGTAGGCGGCGCACAGGTGGATTCCACGACGTCCCGATCGGAAGCACGGCCGCTCGACCCGGAATCGCGCGAGTGGCTGCGCGGCCTGCGCTCGGAAGGCCGCGAGCACGACGAGGCGGTGGAGCGGTTGCACGCGCTCCTGCTTCGCGCGGCGCGCTACGAGTGCGCCCGGCGCCGGCCGTCACTGCCGCACCTCCGCGGCAACGACCTCGATGACATTGCGAACCAGGCGGCCGACGACGCGCTCGTCTCGATCCTCGCCCGCCTCGACAACTTTCGCGGCGCCAGCCGCTTCACGACGTGGGCCTACAAGTTCGCGTTGCTAGAGGCGGCCGTGAAGCTGCGCCGGCGAGCGTGGCAGGGCCGCGAGGTTCCGCTCGAGCCGGAGACGTGGGGTCTCTTTTCGAGCGCGGAGATCGAGCCCGACCAGTCGGCCGAGCAGAGCGAGCTGCTCGACACCCTGCAGGGGGCGATCGCCGAGGTCCTGAGCCCGCACCAGCGGCGCGTCCTGGTTGCCCTGGCGCTCAACGGAGTTCCGATCGACGTGCTCGCCGAGCGCCTGAACACGACGCGCGGTGCGCTCTACAAGACGCTGCACGACGCGCGGCGGAAGCTGAGGTCCCACCTCGAGGAGCAGGGCCTTTCCCTGGAGACGCTGGAGGAGACGAAATGACCGAGCGACCCGATCTGAAGCAGGCACTGGGCCGGCTGCTCGGGCCGGCGGAGCCCGAGGTCGGCTGCGACGAGTGCTTCGAGCAGCTCGACCGCTACGTCGAGCTGGAGCTCGCCGGTGCGGACGCCGACGCCGCGATCCCCGGTCTGCGCGCCCACCTTGTCGGCTGCCCCGCCTGCCGCGAGGAGCACGAGAGCCTTCGCGCCCTCGTGGGCGGCGAGCAGGCGCTGTAACCCGCGATCACCGACTGTGGACCAGGTCATCTTCAACGGCGTCTCGTTCGCTGCGCGCCCCGGGGAAGTGATGATGCCCCGGGAAGCGAGCGAGCAGCTCGTCGCTGCCACGCTACGCGTCCTAGGTTCACGCTCCCGGGACGCGTGCGTCGTCGATGTCGGCACGGGCTCGGGCGCGATCGCCGTCGCGATCGCCGCCGCCGCACCGAGTGCGCGCGTCGTCGCCACGGATACGAGCCGGTGCGCGGTCGCCCTCGCGCGCGTGAACATCTATCGCCACGGTTTGAGCGATCGCGTCACGGTCTGCCACGGCGACCTGCTCGAGCCGGTCGAGGGTCCGATCGACCTCGTCGTGGCGAACCTGCCCTACCTTCCCGTCGGGGAGGCCGACCGTTATCCAGACCTGACCGGCGAGCCCGCCGGCGCGGTCTTCGCCGGCGGGGATGGTCTCGACCCTTACCGTCGGCTCCTCGCTGCCTGCGCAGACCGTCTCGACGACGATGCAGCCGTGATGATCCAGCTCCACCGGCGTGTGCTCGCCGGAACACGTGCCGATCTCGGTGCGCTGCGGGCGGGCGTCGAGCGCTTCGCGCCTGTACCGAGCCTCGCGGCGGCGTAGCGTCAGCCGGACCAGGCCACGAAGCCGCCGACGATCGCGCCGTACACGATGTGCGCGGCGAGGGTAACTATCGGTGTCTGGCGTCCGTAGTTGAGCAGCAGGAAGCCGGGCGGCTCGAGGAACGGCGACGATCCCGCCGCCGTGAAGTCGGTGCCCATCCGGGGGTGCACGACCGGGAGCAGGACGTTGACGAGCGCGCTGGACGCGAAGAGCGCATGGACGAGGCCGAACAGCGCGCCGAGAAGCACGCCCGATTCGTCGATGACGACGAAGATCACGTAGTACGCGAGCGCGAACAGCAAACCGAAGACGAAATGGAGCGCATAGCCGGCGGCCTTGGCGTGCACCCGGTCCTCCGTCACCGCCGTCCCGAGCAGGAACGGAATGTCCATTCGCGTGAGACGGAGCTCGCTGGCCGCGCGCAGCATCGTCGTCAGCACGAGCGTTCCGACGAGGCCCCCGACGACGGCTCCCCAGATCACGCCGCCGCCTCCGCAACGGCGACCGCGGCAGTAATCAGCGCCAGGTGACTCAATCCCTGAGGGAAGTTCCCGAGGAAGTCGCCGGTGGCCGGATCGATCTCCTCGGCGTAGAGCCCGACGTCATTCGCGAGCCCGATCAGTTCGTCCATCAACTCGGCGGCTTCGTCGACCCGGCCCTGGCGCGCGTAGGCCTCCGCGAGCCAGAACGAGCAGGCGACGAACGCGCCCTCCTCGCCGGGAAGACCGTCCTCGCCGACGTAGCGGGTGACCAGCGGTCCACGCGCGAGCTCTCGCCGGACGGCGTCGACCGTACCGACCAGACGCGGTTCCGCCGGGTCGGCGTAGCGTGCGATCACCCCGAGCAGCAACGAGGCGTCCAGATGCCGCTCGTCGGCGCTGCGCGTGTAGCTGCCCTTGTCCTCGGCGTAGCAGCGGTCGTCGACGAATGCGCGGATCTCGTCTCGCTGTCGTTGCCACCGATCGACGTCGCCGTCGAGGAACCCCGCGAGAGCGAGCGTGCAGGCCCGATCGAGGGCGACGGCGCACATCATCTTCGACTGCGTGAAGTGAGCCGGCTCGCTGCGGACCTCCCAGATGCCGGCGTCCGGTCTGCGCCAGACCTCGCAGACGTGGTCGGCGAGCTCGGCAAGGCGGCGGGCGTGGTCGCCGTCGAGCCCGCCGCGCGAGTGCGCGACCTCGCTCGCCGCGTCCATCACCTCGCCGTAGACGTCGAGCTGTGTCTGGCCGGCCGCTCCATTGCCGACGCGCACGGGCCGCGAGCGGCGGTACCCCTCGAACGGCAACGATCGCTCGTCTGCCTCGGAGCGTCCGTTCAGCCGGTACAGCACACGCACTTCCGGGCGTGTCAGCTGGGAGGCGTGCAGCAGCCACCAGAAGAAGGCGTCGGCCTCTCGTGCGCAGCCGAGGGCGAGCAGCGCCCTCAGGGTAAACGCCGAGTCGCGTGGCCAGGAGAAGCGATAGTCCCAGTTCCGCTCGCCGCCGATCGTCTCCGGCAGTGACGT
>DATFQE010000168.1:0-27124 GCA_035264445.1 Gaiellaceae bacterium
GTAGAGGTCGTAGCCGTGGGCGGCGGCCGTGGTGTGGTAGCCGTACGGGACGAGCATCAGGTCGCCGTCGCGGACCGTCTCGGTCACGTCGAGGTCGTGGCGCGGGCTGTAGAGCCGCTGAACGGCGAACGCCTCGGGCGCGGGAGTGCGGAAGTAGTACGTCTCCTCGAGGACGACCTCGCCGGGCTGGCGGTCCTCGTCGTGCTTGTGCGGCGGGTAGCTCGACCAGTTGCCCGCGGGCGTGAAGACCTCGACGACGAGCAGCCGGTCGGCGGGGAACTCCGGCTTGATGATGTGGTTGATCTGGCGCGTGGCGTTCCCGGCGCCGCGAACCTCGATCTCGACGTCCTCGGGGCGGACGAGCACGGGCTCGCGCCGCGCGTCGGCCCGCGCGCCGCAAATCGCGAGCTCCGCGTCGCCGTCGACGCGGTAGCTCGTGTCACGCGGCAGGTAAAGCGCCCACGGCATGCCCGCAAAGACGCTCTCGCGGCCGCCGAGCTCCCAGGAGGCGCCCTCGGCCTCGACCCGGCAGCGACCCGAGAGCGGGACGAGCGCGATCTCCAGCTCCCGTGTCTCCGACGAGAAGGGTGCGGTGCGCACGCCGAAGTACAGGTAGCTCCATCCGGCCGACGCCGGTGTGACCTGCTCCCACTCGCCGGCCCGCAGCAGCAGGCTCATACGAGCGCCGCCTCGAGCTCCTCCTCGAACGGCATCGCAGCGGAGCAGGCGAGCCTCGACGCGACGATCGCGCCCGCGACCGTCGCCCTGCGGACCGCCTCGGGCAGGGGCAGCCCGTGGAGGATGCCGTGGCCGAGCGCGGCTGCGAACGCATCGCCGGCGCCGAGCCCGTTCACGACCTCGACGGGAAATCCCGGCACGTCCGTCTCCTCGCCGCGGTCGAGCACGGTCGCGCCGCGCTCCCCGCGTTTGAGCACAAGCGTGGGCACGTCGCGCACGCCCGCCGCCTCGAGCTCCTCCTCGTTGCCGACGACGATGTCCGCCGTGGCAACGGCCTCCGCGGCCAGCGGCGGGTAGTCGCCCGGGTCGTCCCACAGCACCGGGCGCCAGTCGAGGTCGAAGATGGTCGTGCCACGATGCGCGCGCAGGGCGCCGAGCGTCGTCTCCCGGCTCGGCGACTGGGCGAGGCCGGTGCCCGTCGCGTACAGCAGCGCGGCGGCGGCGACCTCCCCACCGGCGAAGTCCTCGGGCGAGAGCTGCCAGTCGGGCGCGGTCGGCTTGCGGTAGAAGGTCAGCGGAAACCGGTCGGGCGGCCAAACCTCGCAGAAGGTCGGCGGGGTCGGCCAGTCGGGGTCGGTCGCCAGGAAGCGGATGTCGACGCCCTCGCCCGCGAGCCAGGCCCGGACGTAGTCGCCGTGCCCGTCGGCGCCGACCCGGGAGACGATCGCCGTTCGCACACCGAGGCGCGCGAGCCCGGTCGACACGTTGCCGGCGAAGCCGCCGACGAACCGGGTGAACGTCTCGACCTCGGAGAGCGGAGTCTCGATCTGGTTCGGGTAGAGATCGACGCCGACGCGCCCGATCACGGCTGCTTCGATCACACGTGGCTCCGCTCGTCGCGCCGCGCCTCCTCGTACTGCCTGCGGGCCTCGCGGACGGCGTCCACCTCCGACACCTCGGCCACGGCGACGTCCCACCAGCTCGCGTAGGCCGGGACGCCCTCGTAGCGGTCGACCTCGATCGCGATCACGGTCACGCCCGGCTCGCCCTTCGCCGCCTCGAGGCCGGCGTGCAGCTCCTCGACCGAGGCCGCGCGGATCACCTTGGCGCCCAGCGACTCGGCGTTGGCCGCGAGATCGACCGGGAGGTAGTCGGTCGACTCGTCGCTGTCGACGGGCAGCGCCCCGTTCCGGCGGTAGCGGTAGAGCGTGCCGAAGCCGTCGAGACCGAGTGAGCGGGACAGCGAGCCGATCGAGTTGTAGCCGCGGTTGTCGACCAGCACGATCGTGAGCTTCAAGCGTTCCTGGACTGCCGTGACGATCTCGCTCGAGAGCATCAGGTACGAGCCGTCGCCGACGAGCACGTAGACGTCGCGCTCGGGCGCCGCCAGCTTGACGCCCAGGCCGCCCGCGATCTCGTAGCCCATCGTCGAGTAGCCGTACTCGACGTGGTAGCCCTTCGGGTCGCGCGTGCGCCAGAGCTTGTGCAGGTCGCCGGGCATGGCGCCGGCGGCGCAGACGACGACGGCATCAGGCGCCGAGGCGTCGTTGACGGCACCGATCACCTCGCTCTGCGCGGGCAGCGGCCCGTGGCCGAGCGAGTAGAGGCGCGAGACCTCGGCATCCCATTCGCGGTTCAGCCGGGCGGCTTCCTCGCGGTAGCCCTCGTTCACCGACCAGCCCGCGAGGAGCTCGGTCAATCGTTCGAGCGTGGCGCGTGCGTCGCCGACGAGCGCCACCCCCGCGTGCTTTGCCGCGTCGAAATCGGCGACGTTGACGTTGACGAAGCGGACCCCATCCGCACGGAAGGCCGTCTTCGACGCCGTCGTGAAGTCGCTCCAGCGCGTCCCGACGCCGATCACGACGTCGGCCTCCGCGGCGAGGCCGTTCGCCGCGAACGTTCCAGTCACGCCGATCGCCCCGAGCGCCGACGGATGGTCGTACGGCAACGAGCCCTTGCCGGCCTGCGTCTCCCCCACCGGGATCCCGGTCGCCTCGCAGAGTCGGCGCAGCGCCTCCGTCGCCTCCGAGTAGATCACGCCCCCGCCCGCGACGATGAGCGGCCGACGCGCGGAGCGGATCAGCTCCACCGCACGCGCGAGCGCCGCCTCGTCCGGGAGCGATCGGGAGATGTGCCACACGCGCCTGGCCAGGAACTCGTCGGGGACGTCGACCGCCTCGGTCTGGACGTCCTGGGGAAACGCGAGCGTCACGGCGCCCGTCTCCGCCTGGTTCACGAGCACCCGCATCGCCTGGAGCGCCGCCGGCACGACCTGCTCGGGTCGCCAGATCCGGTCGAAGTAGCGCGAGACGGGTCGGAACACCTCGTTGACCGATACGTCCCCGGCGCGGGGATCCTCGAGCTGCTGGAGCACGGGATCGGGCGCACGGGAGGCGAACAGGTCGCCCGGAAGCAGCAGCACAGGCAGCCGGTTGACGGTCGCGAGCGCGGCCCCGGTGACCATGTTGGTCGCCCCTGGCCCGATCGAGCTCGTGCAGACCAGTGTCCCGAGCCGGTTCTTCATGCGTGCGTAGCCGGCCGCGGCGTGCACCATTGCCTGCTCGTTGCGGCCTTGGTAGTAGGTCAGCGCGTCCGGGCTCTCGTACAGCGCCTCGCCGATCCCGGCGACGTTGCCGTGCCCGAAAATGCCGAAGCAGCCGCCGAAGAAGCGACGCTCGACGCCGTCGCGCTCGACGTACTGGGCCGCGAGGAAACGGACGAGAGCCTGCGCCGCGGTCAGCCTCATGAAGCGTCGGTGCGCAGAGCGGCGAGCTCGTGCTGCAGCTCGGCGAGCTCGCTGCCGCCGGCCATCTGGCGAACGAGCTCCTCGAGGTCGATCTGGGACTTGTCGAACATGCCCACGCTCCGGCCTCGGTTGAGGATGAGGAAGCGGTCCCCCACCGGGTAGGCGTGGTGCGGGTTGTGCGTGATGAAGATCACGGCGACGCCCCGGTCCCGCGCCTGCAAGGTGTACTTCAGCACGACCCCGGCCTGCTTCACACCGAGCGCCGAGGTCGGTTCGTCGAGGATGAGCACGCGGGCGCCGAAGTAGACCGCCCGTGCGATCGCGACGGACTGCCGCTCGCCGCCTGAGAGCGTCCCGACCGGCTGGTCGGGGTCGCGGATGTCGATGCCCATCTCGTGCAGCTCCTCGCGGCAGATGCGCTTCGCCGTGGCGGCATCGAGCCACCCGACCGGGCCGAGCCCCTTGCGCGGCTCGGCGCCGAGGAAGAAGTTCCGCCAGACGGACATCAACGGCACCATCGCGAGGTCCTGGTAGACCGTCGCGATTCCCTTCGCCCGTGCGTCACGCGGTGAGTTGAACTGCACCTCCTCACCGTCCACGAGCAGGCGGCCGCCGTCGGGCCGGTGTACTCCCGAGAGGATCTTGATGAAGCTCGACTTGCCCGCGCCGTTGTCTCCGAGGATGCACGTCACCTCGCTGGCGTTGACGTGGGTCGAGATGTCCTTGAGCGCGACGATGTTCCCGTAGTACTTGGCGATCGAGTCGGCCTCCAGCAGGTGTCCGTTCGTGCTCATCGCGCCCTCTGCGCCCGGCTGCGTATGACCGTGTTGAGCAGCACCGCCGCGAACAGGATCGCCCCCTGGAACGTGTACGTCCAGTTGCTGTCCCACTCCGCGTAGATGATCCCGAGCTGCACCATCCCGAGCATCGCGGCCCCGAAGAACGTCCCGATCACGGAGCCGTAGCCGCCGGTGAGCAGACAGCCGCCGACGACGGCGCAGATGATGTAGAGGAACTCGTTCCCGATCCCCTCCTTGGCCTGGATCGAGCGCAGCTCGAGCGCCGTGATGATGCCCATCAGCGCCGCGGTTCCCGAGGTCATCATGAAGAGGGCGATCTTCGTGCGCGCGACCGGCACGCCGATGTTGCGCGCCGCGACCGGCTCGCCGCCCGCGCTGTAGATCCAGTTCCCGAAGCGCGACTTCGCGAGCAGCCAGGCGCCGACGATCGTCAGCCCGATCCACCACAGCACCTTGACCTTGAAGTCGTACTTCGTGATCTCGGTGGCGAAGACCGTGCGGGCCGCGTCGAAGCCGCTCGCCTTGTCGATCTCCTGGATCGCCGTCGTGCCGGTCAGGTTCAGCGTCAGCGCGGCGTTGACGCCCTGCAGGACGAAGAACGTCGCGAGCGTGACGATGAAGCTCGGCAGCTTCGTCCAGATCACGACGACCCCGTTCACGAAGCCGACCGCGAGCCCGAAGACGATCACGATCGCGATCGCCGGCCAGATGTTCAGATCCCTGAAGACGGTGAGGTAGCCGAGCAGGAGCCCCGAGCTGCCGACCATCGCCCCGGCCGAGAGGTCGAACTCGCCGCCGATCATCAAGAGCGCGACCGGAACCGCCACGATCCCGAACTGCGCCGCCTGGTCGGTCCAGCCCGCCGTGATCCCCGGGTCGGTGAGCCAGTCGACACTCCGCGCGAAGTACGAGAAGACGAAGAAGATCGCGAGCGCGCCCACGAGCGCGCCGATGTCCGGCCGCGTCAGGATCCGCGTCAGCGGGCCGACGTGGACGAGCCGTTCGTCGGGGGCCGGTGCGGTCGTCGTTTCTGCCATGCCGATCGCGGCGCCGGCGGGGGGCGGGCGGCACGGGGCCACCCGCCCCTCGTCGTCGGCCTAGCGCGTTCCCTTCGCGGCGAGCGCGGCCACGCGGGCGGCGTTCGCCTTGTTGATGATGCCCGGGCCCGTCAGCACCGGAGCCCCGTTCCCGACCGTGTTCAGGTTCGTGGCGTAGAGCATCGCGAAGACGACCGGCAGGTACCCCTGGAGGTACTGCTGCTGGTCGATCGCGAACTTCATCTTCCCCGACTGGATCAGCTTGATCGAGCCGCCGACGTCGAACGTTCCGACCTTCGTGCCGGACGAGACGACGTCCGTGCACGGAATCGTGACGTCAGGGTCGAGGCCGAGGAAGCCGTCGAGCGACCGGTCGGCCCGGAAGGCGGCCTGGACCTTCGTCTTCGTGCCCGGGATGTCCGACTTCGCGTTCGGGATCGTCAGCACCTTCACCTTCGAGCTGCCGAGGATCTTCTTGACGCCGTCGGCGCGCTGCTGGAGGCCCGAATTGCTCGCCTCGTGGATGACGATCAGGACCTTCTTGGCGCCGAGCTTCTTGAACTGCTTGCCGGCGCCCATGCCGGCAAGGGTCTCGGTCTGGCCGATGTGGACCATGTACGTCGGGAGGTTGTCGAACGCGCCGAGGCCGGAGTTCACGGTGATCACGACGACGCCCTTCTTGGAGGCCTTCGTCAGCGGGTCCTTGAGCGCGCTCGCGTCCGGCACCGACGTCGCGATCACCTTCGCCCCGCCCGCGATCGCCGCGTTGATCGACGAGGCCTGCTTCTGCACGTTGTTGTTCGCGTAGACCTGCGAGACGCTGATGCCGCGGCCCTTCAGGTCCTTCGCGGCCTGATCCACGCCCTTCTTGAAGACCGACCAGAACGAGCCGGTGTCACCATGCGTCACCACGGCCACCTTCGTCGTCGCGTCGCTGGCTCCGAACGCGGCAGAGGTCGGTCCGCCCAGCACCGACAGACCGGCGGCCACGAGGCCGCCCTTGACGAGGAGGCCGCGGCGTGAAAGCTCCAGCTCCTCGTCGATCTCGAGAACGTCGTCGTTCATCGTGTCCCGTCTCCTCCTTCGGTTGACTCGTCGATGCGATTCTCAACCCGCAACGGCTTCTGCGCTAGTCACCTCCTCGATCGAGACGGGCCGCCGCTCGGCCCGTGAGCGGCCGGCCGCGAGCGCAACGGCGAGCGCAGCGCGGGCGTCCGCGAGGGTGCAGGCGCTGGGGCCGCCCTCCCGGACGGCCGTGACGAACGCGCCGAGCTCGGCGCGATACGCGCCGTCGAAGCGGTCGAGGAAGTCGCGGTAGCCGTCCGCCGCGGCCCGCGGTGCTTCCGGCTCCACGGACCGCAGCGGCGTCCGCCCGTCGACGCCGACGGCGATGCTGTCCCGCGTTCCGAAGACCTCGAGCCGCACGTCGTAGCCCAGCGGGTCGTGCCGGGTGCCCGTGAGGACGGCGAGCGAGCCGTCGGCGAGCTGCAATACCGCTGCCGCCGCGTCCACGTCGCCGTACTCCTCGAACCACGGCGTCTCCCGGACGGCGCCGTCGGCATACACCTCCGTCACCTCCTGGCCCGTGACGAACCGGATCGCGTCGAAGTCGTGGATGTGGAGATCGCGAAAGATGCCGCCGGACGCCGCGATGTACTCCCCGGCCGGCGGCACCGGGTCGTGCGTCGCCGCGCGGAGCAGCAGCAGCCGTCCGAGCGTCGCGCTCGCGACGGCGTCGCGTGCGGCGAGGTAGCCGGCGTCGAACCGGCGCTGGAAGCCCACCTGGACGACGATGCCGGCGCGGTCGACCTCCGCCGCGACGGCGTCGATCACGTCCAGCTCCAGGGCGACCGGCTTCTCGCAGAAGGCGGGAATGCCCGCACGTGCGGCGAGGGAGAGCATCGGCGCGTGCGCGGGCGTCGAGGTCGCGACGACGAGCGCGTCGACGCCAGCCGCCAGGAGCGCTTCCGGGCTGTCACGCGTTTCGGCGCCCAGCGCGGCCGCGAGGTGCGACGCCCGCTCGCCGTCGTCGTCGACGACCGTCAGCCGCTCGACGTCCTCCAACCCGGCAAGCGTTCGGGCGTGGAACGCACCGATCCGTCCCACTCCGACCACGCCGACATGGATCCCACGCGTCATCGCAGCAAGCGGTTACCGTAAGCGCTTACAGACGCTCGTGTCAAGTACGTCTCGTCGACGCGCGGACGACCAGCTCCGGCTCGAGCAGATGCCGCATCTCCTCGACCTCCCGGCCTTTCGTCAGGCCGATGAGGATCTCGGTCGCGAGCGTGGCGATCTCGACGGCCGGCTGGCGGATCGTGGTGAGCGGCGGCGCGGTGTACGCGGAAAGGTGCAAGTCGTCGAAGCCCACGACCGACACGTCGTCCGGCACGCGCTTGCCGGCCTCGGCGACGGCGTTCAGCACGCCGAGCGCGGAGAGATCGTTGGCGGCGAAGATCGCGGTCACCCCCGGCTCGCGCTCGAGCAGCCTCCGCGCCGCGTCGTGCCCGCCGTCGTCGGTGAAGCGCCCCTCCTCCACGAGCTGGAAGTCGACCGGCAGGCCGGCGCCGCTGAGCGCGTCGCGGTAACCGGCGAGACGCTCGTCGCTGATGCCGAGCTCGCCCGCGCCCGTGACGTGCCCGATCCGCGTGTGCCCGAGGTCGATGAGATGCTCGGTCGCGATGCGGCCGCCAAGGCGGTTGTCAACCTGGACGAGCGGGATCGACCTGGAATCGATGTCCCGGTCGAGGCAGACGATCGGGAAGCCGTCCTCGACGAAGCGGGCGATCCGATCGGGCGGGAGCACCAGGCCGTCGACGAGCGCCCCGTCGACCTGCTTCGCGCGCAGAACGCGGAGGTAGTGCTCCTCGCGCTCGGCGTCGCTCTCCGTCGTGCAGAGCAGCATCGTGTGCCCGTGGCTCAGCGCCGTCTGCTGGATCCCGTTCACGAGCGCCGCGTAGAACGGGTTCGTGATGTCGGGGAGGAGCAGGGCGATCGTCTGCGTCGTCTTCGTGACCAGGCTCCGGGCGATCGTGTTCGGGCGGTAGCCGAGCTGCTCGACGGCGGCCTCGATCGTCGCGCGCGTCGACGCGGCGATCTGCCCGGTCCCGTTCAGCGCTCGCGAGACGGTGGCCGTCGACACACCCGCGAGCCGCGCGACGTCGTAGATCGTCGGCCGCTGACGCGGAGGGGTCTCGCCCATGAGGAGAGCCTAACGTCCCGTAAGCGGTTGCGGAAACCGCTTTCAGACGGGAAAGCTCGAGCAGCAGCTCGTTCACGCGCGCGGGTTCGTCGAGCTGCAGCCGGCTCTCCGCATCGCGGGCGAGCCGAGGATGGAACAATCCCGCGCGTGCGCCGGGACGACCTCGAGCGCCTGACCGACGACTTCTGGCGCCTGCCGGGCTGACGCGATGCTGATCAACGTCGCGCTTCAGGACGGCTTCGACGGCGACACGGTGGTCATCCGCGTCGACGGCGACGAGGCTTACCGCGGCGAGGAGGTGACCACGCGGACACAGCTGAGCCACGCAGAGGACATGCAGCTCGACGTGCCCGACGAACCGTTCGCGCTCGAGGTCGAGGTTCCAGGGCAAGGCATCCGCGAGAGCCTCGACGTCGATCCGCGCGCGCAGCCGAACGTCGCGCTGTCGCTCTTCGACGGCCGCCTCGTCGCGGGCTATCCGGAGCGGCTCGGCTTCGGCTGACCGTCACGGCGCCGAACGCATGGAACGCGCCACCCTGAGCGGTCTCTATGTCGCGGCGCGCGGGCGCGGCGAGATCCGCCTCGACGTCGACGGGCGCTATCCCCAGCAGGCCGTGAGCGGCACGATCGACGCCATCCAGTGGATCGCACACCTGGAACCGACGGACGACAACCACTGGTCCGGGGAGATCTCGTACACGGACGGCGCGACCGCGTCGTTCCCGTACACGTCGCTCGTCGTTCGAGCTACGGGAAGCGGCTCGGTGGAGGTCGACTTCGAGGGACCAGGCAACGGCAAGCGGAACGTCGCCTACGAGCGCGCCTCGCCGCACTTCCGGACAGTCAACTTCGAGTTCGACTTCCAGGCCGGCGAAGTCGCCGACACCGCCGTCGACACGGGCGCGCATCCCAACCACCCGGAGTCGCTGCCCGGCGAGACGCTCTCGATCGCGGACATCTACGAGCGCGCGGGCTGCCGGGTGACGACGAACGTGGGCACGCCGGTCCCGGCGCCGCCCGGCACGACGTGGTCCGACATGGAGCTGCACGACGCGATGCAGATCCACTGGTCACGCTTCGCGAACGAGGCCCAATGGGCCGTCTGGATCCTCTACGCGTCGCTCCACGAGTCCGGGCCGAACCTCGGCGGCGTCATGTTCGACGACATCGGCCCGAACCAGCGCCAGGGAACGGCCCTGTTCGTCGACTCCTTCGTCGCCGAGCCTCCGGCGGGAGACCCGAGCCCGGCCGCCTGGGTCGACCGGATGCGCTTCTGGACGGCCGTCCACGAGCTCGGGCACGCCTTCAACCTCGCCCACTCGTGGCAGAAGTCGCTGGGCACGCCGTGGCTACCGCTCGCGAACGAGCCGGAGGCCCGCAGCTTCATGAACTACCCGTACTCCGTCGAAGGCGGGCAGGCGGCGTTCTTCCGCGACTTCGAGTACCGCTTCAGCGACCAGGAGCTGTTCTTCGTCAGACACGCGCCCGAGCGGTTCGTCGAGATGGGAAACGCGGCGTGGTTCGACGAGCACGGCTTCGAGCAGGAGCCGGCGGCCGCGGAGCCGACGCTGCGGCTCGAGCTTCGCGTCAACCGCGCACAACCCCGGTACGAGTTCCTGGAGCCGGTCTGGCTCGAGCTGAAGCTCACGAACCTCGGCGGCGAGCCACGCACTCTCGAAGCCGATGTCCTCGACGCCGACTCGCTCACGGTGGTGCTCCGGAAGGACGGGAGGGCGGCGAGACGGCTCGTCCCGTTCCGCCAGAAGTGCGTCGCGCCGCCCGCCGCGCCGCTGCTCCCGGGCGAGTCGCTCTACGGGACGGTGCTCGCCTCGGCCGGCCTGAACGGCTGGGACGTGGCGGAGCCGGGCACGTACGTCATCCAGGCGGCCGCGCACGTCCGCGGCGAGGACGTGATCTCGGCGCCGTTCACGCTCGAGATCGCTCCGCCGCGCTCCCGGGAGGAGGAGTCGGCAGCCGGCGACCTCTTCACGCAGGACGCGGCACGCGTGCTGCTCTTCAACGGCACCCGCTTCCTCGAGCGCGGAAACGGCGTGCTGGAGGACGTCGTCGATCGGTTTTCCGGCCGACGTATCGCGCTGCACGCGCGCGTCGCCCTGGGCAGCCCGCTCACGCTCGACTACAAGCGGGTCGTGCCGACGGACGGCGGGCGCGGGGTCGACCTCCGCGTCACGCCCGCGAGGCCGCACGAGGCGGCGCGGGTGCTCGAACCGGCCCTCGTGGAGCGGGCCGCCACGGCCGCCGAGACGATGGGCCACATCCGCTACCGGACGGTTGCCGAGCGCCTCGCTGTGCGGCTCGCCGACCAGGGGGCGGATGCGGCCGCGGCCAGGACGCTCGACTCGGCGATCGGCGCGCTCACACGGCGACCCGTGAAGCGGGAAGTGATCGACGAGCTCAGGGCGACCCGGGAGGCCGTCCGTCGCCGGTAGCGTTGATGGAGTGGGCCGTCGGCTTGCTCTGCTTGCGCTGCTCCTGACCTTCACGGTCGCCGCCTGCGGCGGCGACGACAAGCCGGCATCCAAGGCGACGCCGTCCAGCGCGCAACGCACGGATGTCGTCCACTGGAGCCCGTTCGACGGCGACGGATCGCTCGAGTCGAGCTTCCAGACACAGGAGCTCGGCAACGGGGAGTGCGTCGGCCGCTCGCTGACGATCGGCTCGCCGGGCTACCGGTGCAAAGCCGGTCGCTGGGTTCTCGACCCCTGCTGGCGAAACGGCGACGGCGTCGTCTGCGCCGGCTTCCCGTGGGACACCGTCCTCTCCACGATCCGGGTTCCGAAGCCGAAGTTCCCGACCCATGTCCGCGACGTCGAACAGGCGCAGCCGTGGGCGATCGTGCTCGCCGACGGCCACCGCTGCCGGATCCTGCAGAGCTCGCATGTGACGGTGAACCTGCGCGGCCGGCCGCTCCACGTGGATTACGACTGCGACGGCGGCCTCGTCCTTCTGCGCAACCTGATCCGCGGCGAGGTCTGGAAGGTGGCCACCGCGAAGTGGAACCACGGCCGCTACGCCGTCGACTCCTCCGCCGACGTTCGGCGGGCGTACTTCGGCTAGCGCTCAGTCGGCCGCGAGCCCCTGCTCCGCGAGCCAGGCCTTCGCGACGCGCTTCTGGGCCCGCGTCAGCCACGCCTCGGCGACGAGGTCGAACAGCTCCTCACGGTCGAGGCGGCCGAGATCGGGGATCCGGACGAGGACCGCCGGGTAGCCGTCGAAATGCCGCGTGGTGAAGTAGACGCCGCGCTCGTCGGCGAGCATCAGCTCCTTCACGCCGAGGTCCGCGACC
Organism: Gaiellaceae bacterium; assembly: GCA_035264445.1. Lineage (GTDB taxonomy): Bacteria > Actinomycetota > Thermoleophilia > Gaiellales > Gaiellaceae > DATFQE01. The sequence continues at coordinate 11,771 of DATFQE010000168.1, forward strand.
CGGAACATCAGGACGTCGTCGAGCCGTTCTCCCGTCTTCGGGTCGACCGCGTCCGGCCGCCGGCGGCGATGGATGCAGAACCGCTTGCCGTGAACGAGATACGACGGCCGGCCGTCCTCCGACACCTCCTTCGTCGCCTGAGGCATCGCGAGCGCCAGCTCGTCGAGATCGGCCATCGTCGTCACGGCACCTGCGCGGAAGCGAACTCGTCGCGCTCGCGCGTCCGCAGGAACACCCGCTTTGCCTTGCCGAGCTCTTGGCGCGGAATCGAGCCGGGCGGCCCGACCACGAGCGCGACGCGCACGCGCAGCCGCTCTTCGAGACGGGCACCGAGGCGTGCCGTCACCGCCTCGCGGTCGACGGCGTCGTCGACGACCTCGGCGTGCACCTCGAGCTGGTGCATCGCCTCGCGCTGGTCGACGACGATCGCGTACTGGCCGGCCAGGCCGGGATCGTCGAGCACGGCCGCCTCGACCGCGCTCGGGAAGACGTTCACGCCGCGGATCACGAGCATGTCGTCGACGCGGCCGGCGAAGCGGGCGATTCTGCGGTGTGTCCGCCCGCAGGCGCACGGCTCGTCCACGAAGCGGGTGAGATCACCGGTCCGGTAGCGGAGCACCGGAAGCGCTTCCTTCGTCAGCGTCGTCAGCACGAGCTCGCCCTCGCCGTCGGTCGGCTCGCCCGTCTCCGGGTGCACGATCTCGGGCAGGAAGTGGTCGTCGAAGACGTGCAGGGCGCCCTTCGCGTCGCGGCATTCGGCGGCGACGCCGGGTCCGATCACCTCGGACAGGCCGTAGACGTCGCACGCGTCGAAGCCTCCGCCCCACGCCTCCTCGAGCTTGGCGCGCAGCGCCTCCGACCACGGCTCGGCGCCGAGTACGCCGTAACGGAGTCGGATGCGGTCGAGCAGCCCGTCCGCGTTGGCGCGTTCGGCCAGCAGCAGGCAGAACGACGGCGTGCAGCAGAGACCGCGGGCGCCGAGATCGGCGAGCAGCTGGACCTGGAAGGCGCTGTTGCCGCCGGAGGCGGGCACGACCGTCGCTCCGAGCCGCTCTCCGCCGTAGTGGAGACCGAGGCCGCCGGTGAAGAGCCCGTAGCCGTAGGCGACGTGCAGGACGTCCTCGGGCCGCCCGCCCGCGCAGGCGATTGCCCGCGCGTTCACTTCCGCGAAGACCTCGACGTCGCGTGCGGTGTAGGCGACGATCGTCGGCTTGTGACGAGTGCCCGACGACGCATGGACTCGCACCGTCTCCTCCAGCGGAACCACGAGCGACCCGTACGGGTACTGCGCCAGCAGGTCGGCCTTGGTCGTGAACGGGAGCTCGGCAAGCTCGGCGTCCTCGTCGATCCGGGCGAGCTTGTCGCTCCAGAAGGTCGACTCGGAAGCACGCAGTCGCGCGACGAGCTCGCGCAGCCGGGTCCGCTGCAGAGCCGCCCGCTCCTCCACGGCCATCGACTCGACCTCGGGCTGGAACATCACAGAAACGACGTCAAGCGTGCTCTGCGGCGTACGCGTCGAGTGCATCGACGTACGAGTCCCGGTCCTCGGCCGGAAGCCAGCTGACCGTGAAGGCGTTCCGGGCCAGTTGCACGAGCTCGTCCTGCGTGAGCTGCGCCGCCCGCTCGACGGCGATCAGGTTCTCGTTCATGTACCCGGGGAAGTAGGCGGGGTCGTCGGAGTTTACGGTCGCTCGGACCCCCTCGTCGAGCAGGCACCTGAGCTCCGCCGCTTTCAGACCGTCCGTCACGTAGCTGTTGGAGATCGGACAGACAGTCAGTCCCAGACCCCGCCTGTTGATCTCGGTGATCAGGGCCGGATCCTCCAGCGCGTTCACCCCGTGGTCGACCCGCTCGACGGCGATGTCGTCGAGGCACTGACGAATGTGCTCGACCGAGTTCTCCTGGTCGACGTCGCAGTGCATCGTGAGCCGGAACCCTTCGCGCCGTGCGCGGGCGAAGACCTCCTTGAACTTCACGGGCGGGTTGCCCTTCTCGTCCGAGTCCAGGCCGACCCCGACGATCCAGTCGCCGTACGGGAGTGATTGCTCGAGCGTCTCCAGCGCCGACTCCGCGCTGAGGTCGCGGAGGAAGCACATGATCAGCTGGGTGCGCAAGCCGAGCTCCGCCTCGGCGTCCTGCTGGGCGCGACGGAAGCCTTCGACGACTGTCGCGAAGGGAATGCCGCGAGTCGTATGCGCCTGCGGATCGAAGAAGACCTCGGCATAGACGACGTTCTGGGAGTGCGCCTTCCTGAAGTACGCGGTCGCGAGGTCGTAGAAATCGCGCTCCGTGAGCAGCACGCTCATGCCCTCGTAATAGACGGCGAGGAATGATGCAAGGTCGTCGAAGCCGTACGCGGCCCGCATCTCCTCGGCCGACTCGTAGGGAAGATCGAGGCGGTTGCGGGCGGCGAGATCGAACTTCAGCTCCGGCTCGAGGGTCCCCTCGAGGTGCAGATGGAGCTCCGCCTTCGGCATTCCCGCGATGAAGCTCTCCGACTCGCTCATGGCGCTACACGACGGCCGCGTCGGTGCGCGCGCCCTCGAGCGCCTCCTCGCGGCCGGCCGGCTGCCAGAGCGCGTCCTGGCCCAGCGGTAGCCGCACGATCGCCCCGGTGGCCGCCAGGTCGCGCAGAGCACGCTCGGCTGTGGGCAGATCGGCGATCGAGTCCGGGCCTTCGGCCAACAGCAGTGCCACCTCGGCGGTCGTGAGCCCGTCGGCGAAGAACTCGAACAGCGGCTCGGGCGTCGGCGGCGCAGGCGTCCGCTCCAGCGTCGGCTCGAGGTTCGCGAGTAGCACGTCGTACGCCGCCAGCGGCTGCCACCCGCCCGCGACGAGCGTCTGCTCGCCGCGGCGGAACACGAGCGAGGGCGCGGTGAACCGGACCGGGCCGTCCGAAGTCGACGTTTTCCCCTGAGCCTCGGCCGCCGTCCCCGCCGCGCGGCGGGACTCCTCCCGGTCGCGCTCGTAGGCGTCGACGACCTCGGGAGCGTCGAGGCTCGCGACGATGCCGTCTGCGTCGATCCCGGGCACACCGCGAAGGGCGTCGCCGATCCGTTCGGGATCGTCCAGCAACAGTTCGCTCGTGAACTGCGCGAGTTGGAGCGCACGCACGACCCTCCACTCGCTTCCGGGCTCGAGCAGCCTCGCCGCCACGACGGCGCGACAGCCCAGGCCCGTTCCCGCCGCCCGCTCCTTCGGCACGAGGTCGAACGGCATTTCGTAGCGCTCCGCGAACATCCCTAGGCGGCCCGCCGCCCGCGCCGTGTCGTACCCGCGCGCGACGAGCTCGCTCGCGTCCTCGCGCAGGCCGATCATCACGAGCCGCCAGGACAGCTGGTCGCGGTATCGCCACTCCAGGACGCGGAGAGCCGGGCTTGCGGAGTACGCCCACGGACAGGCGGCGTCGGTGTAAAGCGTCGCCTCGACTACGGACACGAAGCGATGGTAGCCGCGGCCGTGCAGGTCCCTCGACGTTACTCAGGATGGTGGCGAAGTCGGGCTCACCCGTATATCGGCGTACGTCGTACTCGCGAACATCCACGATGAACTCGTAGATCCAGTAGTCGTACCGATCCTGATCCGCCCGGTCGAATGCACTCGGCTCAAGAACGTGTCGCTTCGTGGCCCTGCCCACGCCCGTACTGAACCGGAGGCTACGGCTCGGGGACCTGCAGGCCTAGTCGATCTAGACCAAGGATTCCTTCGGGCGGCAAGGTCGTCGACAGTTCCACGTGTGATCCGTCAGGCGACGAGCGTGAAGATCAGGATGATGAAGAACACGCTCTGGACGCTGTGTACGGCGATCCCGATCAACGCGCTTCGGTACCGCTTCGAGGGGTACGCAATGATGAACGTGTCGAGCAAGGTGGCCGGGATCGCCCACGGGACGTGTAGGTGGTAGGCGGCGAACAGGACGCCGTTCGCAGCCCAGTCGCCTCGTCCGAAGGCGCGGTTCATGCGCGGTAGGAGCAGCCCACGGAAGAGCAGTTCCTCCCCGAGCACGGTGTTGAAGATCTGGAGGACGACGATGAGGGCGAACCAGCCCCAGGCGCCGCTGAGGAAGTGCTTGCCCACGTCCGAGTCGATGAAGTCCACGAGGTCGCGGTCTGACGGCACGCCTGCCGCGGGAATCATCGATTCGACCGCGAAGAGCAAGATCAATGGAATCAGGATCAGCCACAGCCGGCCTCCGCGCTGACCGGTCTTCGGGTTCCGGGGCGCACGGAGCCAGAGCGCCTCGCGGACAACCGGCCAGCCGAGCGTCCCCTGCTCACGCCGGACGAGGATGACGACGAGCACGAACTGCCAGATGAGCCCGGCGGTAAGGCAAATGAGCAGCGCCTTCACCAGAGGCACGTTCTCTTCGCCTCCGAAGCTGTCCTTGATAGCGGGAGCCACCAGCCAGGCCAGCGCCGCCATCGGGAGGGCCGCGGCAGCCCAGACGGCCAGGATCTTCAGAAGCGAGTACTGCGGAATCTCGACGGAGTCCGCAGGATCACGATCGACGGGGGTTTCTTGGGGAGCCGACGGATCCACCGTGATGGGCGGATCCTCTTACATCTTGCTGAGCTGTTCAAGGGACGCGCAGGAGCCGGGGGTCAGGTCTTGCGTTACCACCTTCGCCGCCGTGCCGGGCTTTGCCCGGCATGGCCGCTGCGGCCGACCGGTAGGAGCAGAATCCCCCGCGAATCGTCATGGCCCTCGCGTAGCGAGGGCCGGATTCGCGGGGGAGATGGAGGCGGTGGGAATCGAACCCACGTCCGCGGACGCACCGGGCAGAGCCTCTACAAGCTTAGGCTGCGGTTTGGTTTCGCCCGGCGGCCGGTTCGCAGCCGACCTACCGACGGGCTAGCCATCCTTTGGAAGTCGCGCCTCGGGCGATTGGCTCTCCCTCGGCGCCGAGCCCGTTAGTTGACGCCGCTACCCGAACCACGGGCCGAGTCCGGAGCGACGCGTCGCTTAACTCAGTTAAGCGGCGAGTGCGAGTTCGTTATCCGCACTTGCGTTTGGTTCCCGGTTGTTTTACGAGGCCGACCGGGGACCTCGGCTTGCAGCTCAGCCGGAGAATCGACCACGTCGAAACCAGGTCGCCCCCGTATGTCTGCCCAATTGTAGCTCCAGTCCGGTGATCCAGCGGACCGGCGCCGGGCGAAGAACGAGGGGGCGTCGGCGTGAAAAGCACTCCCCAACCGCCGACTTCCCCCATTTCCGCCGGCGGACGCGCCGGCGCCCCTTCGCTTCATGGTGATCCGCGAACCGCGCCCCTGCGAACGACAGATCAGGGAATACGATGCTGATGTGGAGGCCGACGCCGCCGCTGTCGCCCGCGTCGCCGACGGCGATTACGACGCTTTGCGCGCACTCTACGAGCGGTACGGCCGGATCGTGTACGGCCTGACGTACCGGCTCACGAGAGACGCCCAACTCGCCGAGGAGGCGACGCAGGACACGTTCTCGACACTCTGGCGTCGCGCGGCGACGTACGACCCGGAGCGGGCCAAGGTCTCGACCTGGCTGTTCGTTATCGCCCGAAACCGGGCGATCGAGCTCATCCGCTCGCGGACGCGAGTCCCCGAGCCGCACGAATCGATCGAAATCGTCGGCGAGGCCGACGATCCCGCCGACCTGGTCGCAATCGCCGACGAGGCCGAGCGGATCGCCCGCGCGATCGCCGAGCTGCCCGAGAGCCAGCTGCAGGTGATCCGGCTCGCCTACTTCGACGGGCTCAGCCACGGCGAGATCGCCGACCGCCTCGGCCAGCCGCTCGGCACGGTCAAGAGCCGGATCCGGCTGGGCCTCGACCGGCTGCGCACGATCCTCGAGCTGCCCGAGATGAAGGTGGAACGATGACGAGCGACGACGCCCTCGGAATTCCCGAGCACCGCGAAACGGTCGAGCGCCTCGAGCACGGGATCGCGCGCGCCGCCCCGCCGGACGACCTCTTCGACCGGATTCTCGACGACGTCAGACCGTCGGCCGCCGTCATTCCGTTCCGCCGCCGCCGCTTTCCTACATGGGCGAGCTCCGCAGCAGCTGCGGCGGCCGCGGCTGCTGCAGCGGTCGTCCTGACGCTGGCCGTCACGGGCGAGGACGAGGGGCTCGGAAGCCCGATCAAGACGGCCCGCATCTCCAACGAGCGGATCGAGGGGACGCTCGCCCTCTACCACCCGGAGGGCGAGAACCGGATCCTCGTCGCCGATCTCGATCGGGTGCCGCGCCCGCCGCAAGGCGACTACTACGAGTTGTGGATCAGCCGGCCGGGGAGCGACGTCAAGATCCCGATCGGCGCGTTCAAGCCGCGCGACGGCAAGGTGCATGTCGAGGTGCCGCTGCCGACCGAGGACAAGCGCCTCGACATCGACATCTCGATCGAGGAGGAGACCGGGCCGCCCGACCATTCCGGGCGAACGATCGCGACGGCCCGTCTCACCTGATTCGCCTAGCCGGGGCCTCGGTTCGGCCCGCGGCGGTCGTCGTTTTTGCCCTTTCCGTGGCCGTTGTTCCGCACGTCGACGCGGACGATGTTGTAGGTCGTCGTCGGCGTCGGCGGGGTGGTGAACCGCGCGTTGACGGCATAGAGGGTCTCGTGCCCGACGTCGTCGATCGTCGTCGGCACGTCGAAGAGCGGATCCGTGATCAGTCGCTTGATCGTGCCGTGCGTCAGCCGCCGGTCGATGCGGATGACGGCGATCCGGTTCAGCTGGTTCTGCACGACGAACAGCCGCTTGCCCTGGAGCAGGAGGCCGTCCCCCGCCGAGACGTTGCCGCCCGTCAGCTCGAGCTCGCGCGTGACACCGGTCCTCGGATCGACGCGGAACAGCAGGCCCTCGTTGCTCTGCACGACGACGAGCCACTTGCCGTTCGTCGTGGCGTCGATGCCGTTCAGGTTGAAACCGGCGCTGTACGAGAGATCGCCGGTCAGCGCAATGGTCTCTGAGGCCGCAGGCAGCGCGTCACCGCGCCCGAACGAGATGCGGTACAGCTGCTGGTTGTTCGAGTCGGTGAAGTACGCGGCGTTGCGCGTGACGACGACGTCGTTGATGAAGCGCGGCGCCGCCGTCGTGAGCTGGTACTCCTTGATCAGCGACCCGTCGTCGGCGTCGTAGACGAATGCCTTGCCGGTACCCCCGCCGGCGACGAAGAGCCGGTCGTGCCGCCGGTCGTACTCGACGCCGATCGCCGAGCGGCCCGCCATTGCCGGAACGAGGATGTCGGCCTCGTCCGGCTCACGCAGGTTGCCGCTGTAGATCGCCCCCGTCGGTATGGAGCCGACGAAGAACGTCTTGCCGTGGATCGCGATGCCCTCAGGCTGGAACCCGTTCGGCAACGCGACCGTCTTCGGCAGGTCTCTCTCCCTGTGCGCGCTCGACGGCAACGCCGTCAGAGCGGTCACGGCCACGAACACTGCGAGAAGCAGTGACATTCGACGCAATCGAATTACCCCCTCGGTCGTGGTCTCGCGAAACAGTACGGGGACCGACCGCAGGCGGTTCGTTACCGGCGCGACTTGAGCGCGCGCTCGATCTGGCGATCCGCATCTCGCCGCGCGATGTCTCGGCGCTTGTCGCGGACGTCCTTGCCCTTCGCCAGCGCGAGCTCGACCTTGGCGCGGCCGTTCTTGAAGTAGAGCCGGGTCGGCACGAGCGTCAGCCCCTTCTCCTTCACCTTCCCGTACAGCGAGTCGATCTCCTTCGCCCGCAGGAGCAGCTTGCGGTCGCGATCCGGGTCGTGGTTCGCATAGCCCGCCTGGTCGTAGCCGGCGATATGGCTGCCGATCAGCCACGCCTCGCCGTCGCGGACGTCCGCGTACGCCCGCTTCAGGTCGGCACGGCCGTCCCGAAGGGACTTCACCTCGGAGCCCGTCAGCACGAGGCCGGCCTCGAACCGGTCGAGGAGGTGGTACTCGTGGCGGGCCCGCCGGTTGTCCGCGATCAGCTTTTCGCCCTGCGCCATTCCGGCAAGGCTACTGACAGCGCGTCCCGCAACCACGGCTGCAGCTCGACGACGAAGCGCGGGTCGATCGTGTGCGGCAACGGATACTCGCGGTAGAGCGGATCCGCGCCCGCCTGCTGGAATTGCGCCTTCGCCCGCCTGCCCCACTCCACGCCGATGACCGGGTCGTAGGTGCCGTGTCCGATCGCGATCGGCGGGAGGGGCGGCGTGAGATCGAGCTCGAACCCGGGGACGGACGGGATGAAGCCGGAGAGGGCAATCAGCGCCGGCGGCCGTGGCCGCCCCGCCCCCAAGCTCAGCGCGTACGTCATCACGGCGCCCTGCGAGAAGCCGCCGAGCACCGTCTGCTCCCGCGGAATGCCCGTCTCCTTCACGAGCTCGTCCAGCCACGCGGTCGCCGCCGCGTACGTGGGGCGGAACGTGTCCGGGTCCGGCGTGCCGAGCCCGCCCAGCGCGTACCAGTGAGCGCCGCCGGGCGGCAGCGACAGCGGGCCGCGCGGAGTCACGCCGAGCAGCCGCTGCTCGGGGTCGAGCAGGTCGAGCACGGGATGGAGGTCGTTCTCGTCGGCGCCGCGCCCGTGGAAGAGCACGAGCAGCCCCTCCGGATCGCCCGCCGCGGGGCGAGCCCGGTAGGTCAGGGTCATCGCGCGGCCCGGGCCTCGCGCGGGTTCGGCAGCGGCGTGAGTACCGGCTCGAGCCGAGCGCGGAGGTGCTCGAATGCGGGCGGCAGCGAGAGCCGCTCGCCGAGCTTGTCGGCGGGCTCGTCCGTCGCGAAGCCGGGCCCGATCGTCGCGAGCTCGAAGAGGACGCCGCTGGGCTCGCGGAAGTAGACCGACTTGAAGTAGAAGCGATCGATCACCGGCGTCGGGTGCGCGCCCGCCTTCGCGACGCGCTCGCGCCACGCGTCGTGGTCGTCCATCGTCGTCGCCCACGCGACGTGATGGACGGTGCCCGCGCCGCCGAAGCCGCGCTCCGGCGGGGAACGGTCGTACGAGTAGAAGCCGCCGCGCTGGTCGCCGCGCACCTCCCAGGACTCGTCTCCCTGTGATTGGAAGCCGAGCGTCTGCTCGAGGAGCTCGCGGCTCTCCTCAGGCTCTACGGCGTACGCTTTCACGCCGTCGAAGCCGCGGATCGCGTTCTCACGCGGGATGTCGGGGTGCTCGGCGACGAGCGCCTCGTCGGGCGTGTCGACGACGGCGAGCTCGAGCGTCAGCCCCTCGGGGTCGGCGAACCGCAGCCGACCGTCGGCGCGCTCGCTCTGGACGCCCTCCGCGCCCAGGCGCTCCTCCCAGAACGCGAGCGCGTCCTCGGAGCCGACGCGGAAGACGACGGTGTGCACCATCCCCGCCCCCGCGCGGCCGCGCCGGGCGCCGGGATACTCGAAGAAGGTGATGTCCGCGCCGGCGCTGCCCTTCTCGTCCGCATAGAAGAGGTGGTAGACGGTCGGGTCGTCCTGGTTGACGGTCTTCTTGACCAGCCGCAGACCGAGCGTGCCGGCGTAGAACTCGACGTTCTGCGGCGCGTCGCCGGTGATCGCCGTGACGTGATGGACGCCTTCGAGCTTCATCGTCTCCCAGCCTTTCCCCGATTGCCGTTGCCTGCATCTGCGAGGGACAGCTCGACCTTACCCTCCGAGCGGCGGATGTCCGCGACCTTGACGTCGATCGGATCGCCGAGCCTGAAGCGGCGGCCCCGGCGGCGTCCGGCGAGCGCCGTCGCCAGCTCGTCGAGCTCGTAGTAGTCGTCCGTGAGCCGGCGCGCCGGCACGAAGCCCTCGAAGACCTCGCCGAAGCGCGCGAACATGCCGCCGGGGATGACGCTGGTGATCTCGCCCGCGAATGTGTGCTCCCAGCCGAGCTCGAACAGGCGCGACTCCAGCAGCCACGCGAGGCACAGGTCGTCGGCGAGATACTCGATCTCCGCCGCCTCGCGCTCGCGGAGGGAGCAGTGCTCGGCGAGCTCGCCCAGCTCGCCGGCTACCTCTGTCTCGCCTACGCCGAGCTCGTCGAGCAGCGCGCGGTGGACGACGAGATCCGGGTAGCGCCGGATCGGCGAGGTGAAGTGGCCGTAGGCGCGGCTCGCGAGGCCTGAGTGCCCGAGGTTGCTCGGGTCGTAGCGGGCCTGCTTGAGCGAGCGCAGCACGAGCGTGCGGAACGCCTCCTCGCCGCGCTTTGCCCGCTGCGTGTACTCGGCGACGAGCTCGCTCGCCGTTGCAGCGACGCGTGCCGCCTCGCGCGGTGTCATGGTCTCCGCCTCGGGGCCCGGCGGCGTCGGCACGTCGAGCTCCGCGAGGCGGGAGAGAAGCAGCTCCACCGACTGGGGCTCGGGGGGCTCGTGGACGCGGTACAGCGCCGGCCGCTTGCGGGCGGAGAGCAGCTCCGCGACGCACTCGTTGGCGAGGATCATGAGCTCCTCGACGAGCATGTGCGCGTGCGGCTCGCCCTCCCTGCGCGCGTCGGCGACGCCGCCGTTGCCGTCGAACTCGAATGCGAGCTCGAGGCTCTGGACGCGCAGTGCGCCCCGCGCGAAACGCCGCTCGCGCAGGAACCGGGAGAGTCGCTCGGCGTTGGCGAGCGCCTCGGCGACGTCGGGCTCCGTCGACTCGCGGCCGGCGAGGATCTCCTCGACGCGCCCGTACGTGAAGCGCTCGCGGCTGCGGATCACGGAGCGGTAGAACACCGGCTCGCCCTGCGCGAGCTCGGGACCGTGGAACGGCACCTCGACCGTCACGCAGAGCCGGTCCTGGTGGGGCCGCAGCGAGCAGAGGTCGTCCGCGAGCTCGTGCGGGAGCATCGGCGCCACGAGGCCCGGCACGTACGTGGAGAGCGCCCGGGCTGCGGCTCCGCGGTCGAGCGGCGAGCCGGCCGGCACGAAGTACGAGACGTCCGCGATGTGAACCCACGCGCGGAGGCCGTCGCCCTCCGGCCGAACCGCGATCGCGTCGTCGAAGTCCTTGGCCGTCTCGGGGTCGATCGTGAAGGTCAGCTGGTCGCGCAGGTCGACGCGCCCGTCGAGTGACGGCTCGGGAGGGGCATGGGGCTCGAAGCGGTCGCGCGCGCCTTTCTCCACCAGCAGGCCCTCCAGCACGGCCTCGATCGACTCCGCCCGGCCGAGAACCCGCTCGAGCCGCGCTCGGCCCCGTCGGTCCGAGGCGACGACTGCGAGGTCGCCGGGACGCGCTTCGTCGCGGCCTTTCTTGTCCAGGAGGATCGGCGGGCCGGGCGTGAAGTACGGCTCGCCGACGACGAGCTTCCCGCCGCGCCGCGCGATCTCGACGACGGTAGCCGTTAGACCCGGAGGAAGCGGCGGATCGTCAGGCCCGAGCCGGCGGCGCCGAGCAGGAGCCCTATGCCGACGACGATCGCGGCGTTGAGGCCGAACGCGATCGCCTGGACGTCGTCACCGTCGTCGATGTGGCCGAGGATCTGCGGCAGCGCAATTTCCTTGCCCAGGAGGAGCAGGAAGACGGCGAACAGCGAGCCGATGAAGCCGACGATCAGTCCCTCGAGCATGAACGGGCCTCGGACGAACCAGTTGGTCGCGCCGACGAGCTTCATCACCTCGATCTCGCGCCGGCGCGAGAAGATCGAGAGGCGGATGGTGTTTGCGATCAGGAGGGCAGACGCGGCGAGCAGGATTATCACGGCAAGCAGGAACAGCACCTCGATGACGCGGGCGACCTTGAGGATCCGGTTCGCCGTCTTCTCGCCGTACGTGACCTTTTCCACGCCGGGCGGCCGCCTTCCGGCGACGGCATGCTCGATCGAGGCGGCGATGTCCTTCGTGTACTCGCCCTTGACCGGCTGCACCTCGTAGGCGTCGGGGAGGGGGTTGTACGCGAGATCCTTGACGAGGTCGCCATTCTGCTTCCGCATCCGGTCGAGCGCCTCTTCCTTGTTCACGAACGTTGCAGTCTTCACCTTGGGGTTCGACTCCAGCAGGATCCGAACCTGGTCGATCTGCTTGTCGGTCGCCGGCCTGTCGCACGTGCTCTCGGTGCAGAAGAACGTCTTGACCACGAGCTTCTCCTTCGTGTGGTCGCTCCACGAGCGAGCCCACGTCCCGAACGCGATCAACAGGCCGACGAGAAACATTCCGATCAGGACGGTGACCGTCGCCGCGATCGTCGTCGAGAGGTTGGCCGTGATCGAGCGCAGCGCCTCGGAGCCGATCATCCGGAGCCTCATTCGGACGTGTACCCCCCGCGCCGCTCGTCGCGTGCGAGGACGCCGTCCTCGAGCGCGATCACCCGCTTGCGCATCTTGTCGACCATCTCGCGGTCGTGGGTCACCATCAGAATCGTCGTCCCGGAGCGGTTGATCCGGTACAGGAGCTGCATGATCCCGACCGACGTGTCGGGGTCGAGGTTGCCCGTCGGCTCGTCGCAGATGAGGAGCGGCGGGTGGTTGACGAACGCGCGCGCGATCGAGACGCGCTGCTGCTCGCCGCCCGACAGCTCGTCGGGGTACGAGTTCATCTTGTGCGACAGGCCGACGAGGCCGAGGACCTCGGGCACCTTGTTCCGGATCGCAGACCGGCTCTCACCCTGCACCTTGAGCGCATAGGCGACGTTCTCGGACGTCGTGCGGTTCGGCAGGAGCTTGAAGTCCTGGAAGACGCAGCCGACGTTGCGGCGCAGGTACGGGACCTTGCGGCGGCTGAGCCGGCCGAGGTCGCGGCCGCCGACGATGATGCGGCCCTGCGTCGGCTCGAGCTCCTTCAGGAGCAGGCGGATGATCGTCGACTTGCCCGACCCCGAGGCGCCCACGACGAACACGAACTCGCCCTTGTCGATCACGAACGAGACATCGCGGAGGGCGTGAACGTTCGGCTCGTAGATCTTCGTCACGCCGTCGAAGACGATCATCGACCGAGCGCTCGCCACGGGGCGGTCACCGGCCCGCTCGGCAACGGCCAGGGCGGTGTCGGGGGTTTCGAGAATCGAGTCTGTCACCGTGATCGTGATGGACCGCGCACCGCGGCGGCCCAGTCGCTCGGAACGGCCCCGCAGTCTAGCTAAACGACCTGCTAGACAGGCATTCAGACGACCTTGCGGGCCGCCTTCGCGAAGAGATACGCCTGAATGAAGTCGTCCAGATCACCGTCGAGGACCGCCTGCGTGTTTCCGGTCTCGTGCTCGGTGCGGTGATCCTTGACGAGCTGGTACGGGTGCAGCACGTAGCTGCGGATGGCGTTCCCGCCGAACCCGGTGTCCGGAATCTCGCCGCGCTCCTTCGCCAGCTCGGCCTCGCGCCGCTCCTCTTCCAGCTCGGCCAGCCGGGAGCGCAGGATCCGCAGCGCCGTCTGCTTGTTCGAGGACTGTGAGCGCTCGTTCTGGCACTGGACGACGATTCCGGTCGGCAGGTGGGTGATCCGCACGGCCGAGTCGGTCTTGTTCACGTGCTGCCCGCCGGCGCCGCTCGCGCGGTACGTGTCGATGCGGAGATCCCCCTCGTCGAGCTCGAGCTCGCCGTCGTCCGTGAGCAGCGGCGCCACGATCAGCTGCGCGAACGACGTGTGGCGCCGGTGGGCGGAGTCGAACGGGCTGAGGCGGACGAGGCGGTGCTTGCCCCGCTCGGCCTTCAGCACGCCGTAGGCGTTGTCGCCGCGGACCGTGAACGTGGCCGACTTCAGCCCCGCTTCCTCCCCCGGGCTCGCCTCGACGAGGTCGAGCGCGAAGCCGCGCCGCTCCGCCCAGCGCTGGTACATCCGCAGGAGTATCTCCGCGAAGTCCTGGGCGTCGGTGCCGCCGCTGGCGGCCTGGATCGTCACGACCGCGTCGCCGGCGTCGTACTCGCCGGTAAACAGCGCGTCCTCACGCAGGCGCTCGAGCTCCCGGCGGATCGGCTGCACCTGCTCGCGAATCTCGTCCTCGAGGTCGCCGTCGAGCGCCAGCAGCTCCTTCGCCTCCTCGTACTCGCGCGTGAGGTGCTGGTAGCGCTCCAGGCGTCTCGCCACGCGGGCGTGCTCGGCGGAGACGGCGGCGGCACGCTGCTGGTCGTCCCAGAACCCGGGCGCGGAGAGCTGGCCCTCCAGCTCGCTCAGCCGCGCTGAGAGCGAATCCGGGTCAAAGGTAATCACGGACCCAGCTGAGCTGGGCCCCGATCTCCTCGAGCTGCTGGTCCAGTGGCGCCGCGGTTTCCATCGCGGTTTCGATGGTACATTCGGTCGAGGTTGGGGGGCATCGAGCGTCAGCAGCGCGATTTCGTGCGCCTCGGACGCCCCGTGGCGGCGCTGACCGCGCTGATCGTCTTGGCGATCTACGACCTCTTCGACGCGTCCGTGCGGCTGCACGTCCTGCTGGGGCTGCTCGTCGTGGCTCTGATCCTGTCCGGTCTCGGGGTGCTCGCCCTCCGGCGGTGGCCGGTCGGGACCGTCGCCCGCGTGACGTTGGGCCTCGACATCGTCCTGATCGCGGTGATGATCGGGGTGCTCGGCGCCGACGCGCTGCTCGTCGTGCCGTTCTACGCGCCGGTCGCGTTCGGCGCCCTGCTGTTCGGCCCGGTCGAAACCGTGATCTACACCGTCATGGGCGTCGTCGCGGGAATCGTCATCGGGCCGCTCATCGGCGCGGAGACGGTCACGATCGTGGCGAGCTGCCTGGTGCTCGCCATCACCGGCGCTATCCTCGCCGGCCTTTCGCACCAGGTTCACGCCGCCCAGCGGGCGCTCGCCGTCGAGCGCGCTGCCGATGCGGCCGCACTGCGGATCACGGAACGGATCAGGTCCTCGCTCGACATCGGCAACGTGCTTCAGGCGACCGTCGACGAGCTCGGCCCTGCAGTCGGCGTCGATCGCTGCGTCCTCCGGCTCGCACCGCGTCCGGACGCGTCCGCTCCGGCCTACGAGTGGCGGCGGCCCGGCCTCACGGGGGTCGTCCGCCCGCGTCCGCCCGCGGCGGTCCTCCGGGTCTTCGAGACCCGCCGTCCCGTGCTCGTCTCGGACGTCGACGACGCCGATGAAGACCTGCAGAGCTACCTGCGCTCGATCGGTGACGGCTCGATGATCGCCTACCCGGTCGAGTGGCACGGCCGCGTGCTTGCCGCGATCGGCTTCGCCGACGCGTCGCCCCGAGACTGGACGGAGCAGGCGTTGCCGCTCCTGGAACGAGTGGTGCCGCAGATCGGCGCCGCCGTCGCCCAGGCGGAGGTGTTCGCCGAGCAGGAGGCAACGCTCGCGTTCCGCGAAGAGCTGGTGGCGAACGTGTCCCACGAGCTGCGGACGCCGCTGACGTCGACGATTGGCTTCCTGCGTACCCTCGAGCGACCGGACGTCGAGTTCACCGAAGAGCAGCGCGCGCGGTTCCTCGGGACAGCGCGCACCGAGGCGGAGCGCCTCGCCGGCCTCGTGGACGACCTCCTCGTCCTCACGCGGCTCCAGCGCGGGATCTTCCCGCTC
>DATFQE010000169.1:0-5321 GCA_035264445.1 Gaiellaceae bacterium
CCGACGAGGTTCTCGACGCCGGTCTGAACCCTCCGGCCGCGCATCCGCCGGTTCCAGTAGCCCACCTCGGCGGCGAAGAGCGCGACGGCGCCCACCGACGCGGCGAGGTTCCACGGCCACGGAAGAAAGACGAGCAGAACCACGGCGACGATGAAGAACACGGCCTCGCGAGGATCGCCACCCCGGCTCCGGACGACATCACCCGGAGCGGATGAACGACGCCTCATCCGCTCTACGAACCGGCACCCCTCCGGCGCCGCGTGGGCGGCGTCGGCACCGACCAGCTCCAGAACGTGTGGCCGCGCTCGCAGCGGTACTCGCGGTACCGCGTGAGCAGCCGGGAGTTGCCGGTCGGGAACGCCGGAGCCTGGCAGATGGTGCAACGCCGGCCGCTCGTGCTCATGCGCGCACTCTGTTCCCGCCCGGCGACGCACGGCGCGCGATCCAGGTCGCGCTCAGAGCGGAGGCGTCGACCGGCCGCTCGGAGTAGTCGTCCCTGACCGCAGTCACTGCGAACCCCGCGTCGACCAGCGAGGATCGCATGTCGGCGGCCCGATGAAAGTACTGCCGGTGGTGCTCGCTGAAGGCCCCGCCGCCGTCCAACGGAACGATCTCGATGCGCGTGTCGCAGGTACGCGCGCGGGTGTCGACGAGGCTGCTGATCGCGAACCGGTGCTCACCCTGCTCGCCGTGCACCACGGGTTCGGAGGCCGTGAACGCCATCATCGCGTCCGTGTGCACGTCGAAGACGAGCCATCCGGCCGGGCGGACGTGAAGGGACAGGGCGGCGAACGTCGAGCGGAGATCGGGCGGAGTGAGGTAGTTGAGGCCGTCAAAGGTGCAGACTGCGGCGTCGTATACGCCTTCGACGGCCAGTGCAGGAAGCGTCGATCGTACGAGCCGCACCTCCGACCCGACCCGTCGACGGGCGCGGGCGAGCATCGCCTCGGAACCATCCAGGCCGACCACCTGGTACCCCAGCGCAGCCAGCTCGCCCGCGAGCAGCCCGGTGCCGCAGCAGACGTCGAGCACGTTGTGCACGCCGTG
This sequence comes from Gaiellaceae bacterium, assembly GCA_035264445.1. Classification (GTDB taxonomy): domain Bacteria; phylum Actinomycetota; class Thermoleophilia; order Gaiellales; family Gaiellaceae; genus DATFQE01. Next base: position 1,048 of record DATFQE010000169.1, read on the forward strand.
CTCGTCATCGCGCCAGAGCTCGTGGAGGAAGGACGCCCAGGCGCCGTGGCAGGGATCGACGACGATCTCGTCATAGACCCCCGCCAGCCTGGTGTATGCCTCGACCTGGCCCACGCGCCCCGGAATAACCGCCGGCGCTAGATTCCCAGCAGCTTCGCCTTCGCCGCGGCGAACTCCTCGTCCGTGAGCACTCCCTGGCTGTGGAGCTGGGCCAGGCTCTGCAGTTCCGCCGTCTTGTCGTCCGCGGGGGGAGCCTGCTGGGCCTGATAGGCCTGCTGCTGCGCCGCCTGCTGGTCGTAGGCCGCCTGGTCGTCCTCTGCCCACCGCGCGTTCTGCCGGCGCGCGACGCGGCCGGACACGGCGGTCGCGGTCCCGGCGACGACGGCGGTCCTTGCCGCCATGCGCACTAGTCCCATTTCTTCTCCTCTCTTCGGTGGTGGAACGTTTTACTCGACCGCAAGCGCGGCATTGACGACTTCAGCGGGGATCCGGATCGAGTCGATCAGCACGGCGTCCGCGGCTTGGAGCGCCGAGACCACCTTCCTGGCCCACACGTTCTCGAACGCGACCAGCAGCGCGGAGCTGTTGGCGGGCAGGTCATCGCTGACCTCGTCGGCATCCTCCTCGTTGAGCGAACCGGGCTCGGTTACGTCGATTTCCGCGAAAGCGGCGCCCTCCTCGTCGAGATCCTCGATCGCGAGGGTCGTCACGACGCCGTCCGCGTCCTTCATTACGAAGAGCAGGTCGAGGACGCGGATCGTCCCGTTGTCCACGAGCTCTCCGATCGCGGGTGCTATCCGACCCGTGAACTTGTTGCCGGGGAAGCCGATGATGTAAACGTCGACGGGGCCGACTTCCATAGTCTCTCCTTCGTTCGGGCTGGACGGAGCCTAACCAGTGTGCGGTGCATGATCAGATGCGCCACCGCGTCGATTACATCACCGCGAACCGCCGCTCTCGTCATCCCAAAGGGTTGAAGCTTCGGACCGAGCAGGCGGTGAGCGCTCGTCGCGGCATGGCCTTCACCCGCTTTGGTGGATGCCCGCGCCCCGGGCGCGGGCAAGGATGTCGGGCGATGCCGACCCGGAGTTCCCCGTCACGATGACCAAGCCGTTCACGGGCGTGATCAACATCGACACTCGGGATTCCACGCCCGACTGGGATCCCTACGTCCAGCCGGCGGCCCCGCCCGGGGCCGCGAACGTTCTCTATATCGTGCTCGACGACGTCGGCTTCTCGGCAATGGAGCCCTGGGGCGGCCTGATCGAGACGCCCAACATCAACAAGCTCGCCGAGGGCGGCCTGACGTACACGAACTGGCACACGACGGCCCTCTGCTCGCCGACTCGCTCATCCCTTCTGACGGGCCGGAACCACACCACGAACGGCATGGCCTGTATCGCAGAAGCGACGACGGGTTTTCCGAACTCGAACGGCCACATTCCGTTCGAGTGCGCGACCCTCGCCGAGGTGCTCGGTGAGCGCGGCTGGAACACCTACATGCTCGGCAAGTGGCACCTGTGCCCGTCCGACGAGATGAACATGGCGTCGACGAAACGGAACTGGCCTGTCGGACGAGGCTTCGAGCGCTACTACGGGTTCCTCGGCGGCGAGACGAACCAGTGGTATCCAGACCTGATCTACGACAACCACCCGGTCGAGCAGCCGGCGATGCCGGAAGACGGCTACCACCTCACGACCGACCTGACCGACAAGGCGATCGAGTTCGTCCGGGACGCGAAGATGCTCGTGCCGGACAAGCCGTTCTTCATGTACTTCTGCCCCGGCGCTACGCACGCTCCCCATCACGCGCCGAAGGAGTGGATCGAGCGCTACGAGGGCAAGTTCGACATGGGTTACGAGCGCTACCGCGAGCTCGTGTTCGAGCGCCAGAAGCAGCTGGGGATCTTCTCCGAGGACGCGGAGCTCACGCCGCTCAACCCGTACGCCGAGGAGACGAGCTCCGACGGAAAACCGTGGAACCCGGTCGACGTCGTCCGCCCGTGGGAGTCGCTCTCGGAGGACGAGAAGCGGCTCTTCTGCCGGATGGCCGAGGTGTACGCGGGCTTCCTGAGCCACACGGACCACGAGATCGGTCGCCTGCTCGACTTCCTCGAGGAGACGGGGGAGCTCGAGAACACGATCGTCGTCTTCGTCTCGGACAACGGCGCAAGCGGCGAGGGCGGCCCGAACGGCTCCGTGAACGAGAACAAGTTCTTCAACGGAATCCCCGACACGATCGAGGAGAACCTGCAGTACGTCGACGAGCTCGGGTCGCCGTCGACCTACAACCACTACCCGGTCGGCTGGGCGTGGGCGTTCAACACGCCGTTCAAGATGTGGAAGCGATACAACTTCGAGGGCGGCGTCGCCGATCCCCTCATCGTTTCGTGGCCGAAGGGCATCGGCGCGAGAGGCGAGCTCCGCCGCCAGTTCCTCCACGCGACGGACATCGCCCCGACGATGTACGACCTGCTCGGCGTCGAGCTACCCGAGGCCGTCAAGGGTTACCCGCAGGTCCCGCTCGAGGGCGTGAGCTTCCGCTCCACGTTCGAGAGCGACGACGTTCCGACGCCGAAGGAGACGGGGTTCTTCTCGATGCTCGGCTCCAGGGCGATCTGGCACAAGGGCTGGAAGGCGGTATCGGTGCACCCGACGATCGCCGGGTGGGCGAACTATGGGCAGGACCGCTGGGAGCTCTATGACACGCAGAAGGACCCAACCGAGAGCCGCGACCTCGCCGGCGAGCACCCGGAGAAGCTGCGGGAGCTCGTCAACCTCTGGTTCCACGAGGCCGGCCGGTACAACGGGTTCCCGCTCGAGGACCGGACCGCGGTCGAGGTGTTGGCCGACCCCACGCGCCCGCAGGTCGCGCCGCCCCGGGACCATTACGTCTACTACCCGAACACGTCCGAGGTCCCGGAGGCCGCGGCAGTGAACATCCGCAACCGCAGCTACTCGATCGCCGTCGACGTCTCGATCGACTCGGCGGACGCGTCAGGCGTCCTCTTCTCGCACGGCGCGCGCTTCGGCGGCCACTCGTTGTACGTCAAGGACGCGAGGCTGAAGTACGTCTACAACTTCGTCGGCTCGAACGAGCAGGTCGTCGAGTCGACGGAGCCGATCCCGACCGGCAAGGTGCTGCTCGGCGCCACCTTCGTCCGTGAAGGCGACTCGATGCCGACGACCGGCACGCTGTCGCTCTTCATCGACGACGAGAAGGTCGGCGAGGGGCGGATCATCACGCAACCGGGCAACTTCTCGCTTGTCGGCGAGGGCCTGAACGTCGGCAAGGATCCCGGCGAGGCCGTGACCTCGGACTACGAAGGCTCCCACCCGTATGCCTTCACAGGCGGGACGATCAAGCAGGCGGTCGTCGACGTCTCCGGGGAGCAGTACGTCGACCTGGAGAAGGAAGCGCTCGCGATGATGAAGCGCGAATAGCGCGACTCAGCCACGGGTGACGCAGCGGAAGCCGAGGTGGCTCGTGGCCGTGTCGATCGCTTCGCCCTGACGCGCTGCCGGCCGGTAGCGCAGACAGTAGTTCGGCGCGCAGAGGTGTGAGCCGCCCTTGATCACCCTCCGGGGAAACCGCTCGCCCGCGAGCGGTTCGGGCGCGCAACACGGAGCGTCGGCGGTGTGCCCGGCGAACCAGTCGGACGTCCACTCCCAGACGTTGCCGGTCATGTCGTACAGGCCGTAGCCGTTGGGCGGGAAGCTCCCGACCGGCGAGGTTCCCTCGTAGCCGTCGAGCTTCAGGTCCTGCCAGGGGAACTGCCCCTGCCAGGTGTTCGCCATCGGCTTCCCGTCCGGAAACTGGTCGTCGCCCCAGGCGAAGGCAGCATCCTCGAGACCGCCGCGTGCCGCGCATTCCCATTCCGCCTCGGTCGGGAGCTCCTTTCCCGCCCACGAGGCGTAGGCCTCGGCGTCTTCGTAGGCGACGTGGACGACGGGATGGCGGTCCCGCCCGTTGATCGTCGTGCCCCGGCCGCCCGGCCGCTTCCAGGTCGCTCCCGGCACGTACTCCCACCAGTGGCGGGGATCGTCGAGCGGCACCGGCCCTCGGGTTTTTCGGAAGACGAGCGATCCGGGCACCAGCAAGTCGGGGTCCGCGTCCGGGTAGTCGACCGGGTCGAGGGGCCGCTCCGCCACCGTCACGTAGCCGCTCGCTCGAACGAATCGCCGGTACTCACTCGCGGTGACGGGATACGCGTCGATCCAGAAGCCGTCGACATCGACCTCGCGAACCGGCCGTTCTTCTGCGTAGAAGTCAT
>DATFQE010000170.1:0-12309 GCA_035264445.1 Gaiellaceae bacterium
TGATCACGATCCCGAACGACCGGCTGCTCGAGGTACTCGACCGGGACACGTCGATGCTGGACGCGTTCCGGGTGGCCGACGACGTCCTCCGTCAGGGCGTCCAGGGCATTACCGACCTGATCACGATGCCGGGCCTGATCAACCTCGACTTCGCCGACGTGCGGACGATCATGAAGGACGCCGGCTCCGCCCTGATGGGCATTGGCTTCTCGGCGGACGGCGACGATCGCGCCCGCGAGGCGGCCGAGCGCGCGCTCCGCTCGCCCCTGATCGACACGGAGGTGACGGGAGCGAGAGGCATCCTGCTCTCGGTTGCGGGCGGCGACGACCTGACGCTGTTCGAGGTCAACGAGGCCGCCGAGGTCGTGCGTCAGGCGGCCACGGACGACACGAACATCATCTTCGGTGCGACCATCGACGAGCGGTTGGCCGGGCAGGTGTGGGTAACCGTCGTCGCCACGGGCCTGGGAGGCCCGCAGCGGCGTCGCACACTGCACGAGCCGAGCCGCCGCTTCGACGACACGCTCGAGACGCCTTCGTTTCTTCGCGACACGCCGGCGTAGCCGCCGTCAGCAGCTCGGCACGCGCCCCGCGACCGCCCAGAGCGCGCGGCCGGCGTCGACGTCGAAGCCCAGCGTCACCGTTGCCGGGCGCATGACGGTCAAGCGCAGCATCCCGTCTGCGCCACGCGAAAGGCAGCCCGCGGAGGACCGCCAGTAGGGCGAATGCCGCAGCGCGACGCGGTACGTCCCGCGCCGCGCGAGGCGGACGACCAGCCGCCTGTGCGTCAGCGCGCGGACGTACACCGGCCCGGGGCCCGTGACGATCGGGCGCGGCGACGGCACCTCGAAGATCGTCAGCTGCGGCGTGCGCAGAACCCGTCTCAGGCCGGCGCCGCCGCTCCGCAGCAGCTCGGCCTCCGCACGCGCGCTGTAGTCGTGCGGCGCCTCGGTCAGCACGACGTACCGGATCCCGAGCGCCCGCAGCCAACCCAGATAGGTGCGCGCCCGGAGCTGGTTGCCGTACAGCACCCGGTTCTGCGGGAAGTCGTCCTGCCTGAACCACCCGCGCGCGAGCGGGATCCCGGCACGCGGCAGGTAGACGGCCGCCCAGTGCCCGGCCGTGTCGACCGCCTCGACGCGGTACGCGGGGGTGAGGTTGTCCCGGAAGAAGCCGATCGCGGGGCTCCAGTACGTCGCGGCCGATGCCGGATCGGCGCCCCCGCGCACGAAGTTCCGCGCGATCGGCGCGGCGTTCCACGCGACGACGAGGAGCATCGCCGCCACGGCGAGCGACCTCGGACGCCAGTCGCGGAGCGACAGCGCCAGCACGACGAGCGGGATCGCCGCGAAGCGGAGCCGCGAGACGTTCTCGCCCAACGCGGAGGGCACGAGGAATGCGGCGGCGCACGCCGCGAGATAGACCGCGAAGACGATCCGCAGCAGCCGGGCGCGCTCGACCCGCCAGGTCACGATCAGCCCGAGCAGGCAGAAGCCGATCGCGGCCGCGGCCTGGAGCGGCGGGAACGGATAGCGCCCCTCGCCGGGGAACGCCCGCCACAGAGCGACCTCGAGCAGTCCTGCGCCGCCCAGCGTGAGCGCTGGTGCGCGCCAGTCGCGCGCCTGAGCCCGACGGGCGATCCCGGCGCCGACGGCGACAACGGCCAAGAGCAGGAACGACAGCGGGCTGGCCGCGAGCGTGAGCACGGCGAGCAGCGCGAAGCGGGCCCGAGCTGCGGCCTGAAGCGCCCACAGTGCGAGCAGCGCGAGCGCGATCCCGAGCGCGAACGGGAACGCGGCCGAGAGCACCACGCCGGCCCAGACCACTGCGAACGTCCGGCTCGACCACCGTGCCGTCGGGCCGTACTCGCGACCGAGGACGACCGCGAATGCGAGCGCCGCCGTCGCGATCGTCGCGACGGCGAGCAGCTTGATGCCGAACAGCGCGGCGAGGGGGTAGTAGAGAACGCTGTAGGTGACGAAGCTGTAGCGCCCGGCGTACCAGAAGTTGTTCCAGAGCTCGAAGCCCTCGTGGACGTACAGATTTCGCTGGTAGGCGTGGGCGGCAAGATCGCTCCCCGGCGGCCCGAGCCACGCCAGAAGCGCGGCCAGGGTCGCCGCCGCGGCGGCGGAGAGAAGCGCCTCGCGCGCCAGAGGGTGCGCGCGGATCATCCCGGGCGATAGTAAACGCTCGGCCCGCTGGCTACCCTCGCACCAATGAAAGGCGCCGTCGCCGCCGGTCACCCCCTCACTGCCGAAGCGGGCGCGCAGGTTCTGCGTGCCGGCGGGAACGCTGTCGACGCCTGCATCGCCGCAGCGTTCGCCTCGTGGGTGACCGAGAGCCCGCTGACCGGCCCGGGCGGCGGCGGCTTCATGCTGGTGTACCGGGCTCGCGACCAGGCGGCGAACCTCTTCGACTTCTTCGTCTCGCTCCCCGGGCGCGGGCTCGCCCCCGGCGAGCGCGCGCGCCTGGAGGACATCGACGTCGACTTCGACGGCAGCACGCACCAGATCTTCCACGTCGGGGCCGCCTCGGCCGCCGTTCCTGGCGTGCCGCTCGGCCTGGAGAGCGTCTATCGCCGCTACGGCTCGGTGCCGTGGGCGTCGCTCATCGACCCTGCGATCGAGCTCGCGCGCTCCGGCGTCGAGCTGACGCGGCAGCAGGCGTACCTCCACGCCATCCTCGACCTCATCCTCCGCCACACCGACGGGGGGCGCGCGATCTACGGCCGCGACGGCGAGCGCCTCGTCGCAGGCGACAGGCTCTTCCTCGGCGACCTGGTTCCGACGTTCGAGGCGATCCGCGACCACGGCGCGCAAGAGGTCTACACCGGCGAGATCGGCCGCCTCATCGCCGCAGACCAGGCCGAGCGGGGCGGCGCCATCACGCTCGAGGACCTCGCCGCCTACCGCGTGATCCGCCGCCGGCCGATCGGCGCCGACTTCCGTGGACACCGCTTCCTCTCCAACCCGCCGCCCTCGTCGGGCGGCCTGCTGATCGCGTATGGGCTCCTTCTGCTCGACCGGTTGCGCCTCGGCGGCCCCGCCGGCAGCGCGGCCGCGATCGCGGCGCTCGCCGAGGTCATGCGCGAGCAGACGTCCGCACGCGGGGGCAGCTTCGCGAGCGACCTGCACCGCGGAGGCCTCCCCGCTCGCCTGCTCTCGCGCGGTGCGGTCGACGCCGCCGTCCAGAGGATCGCCGCCGCCCGGCCCGCGGTGGGGGAGGCGCCTGTCGCGCACGGCACGACGCACATCTCCGTCGTCGACGCGCGCGGCAACGCCGCTTCGCTGACCGCTTCGACTGGGGCCGGCTCCGGCCTGATCGTGCCCGGCACCGGCATCCACCTGAACAACATGCTCGGCGAGTACGACCTCAACCCGCCGGGGCGCGAAGGCCGGCCCGGAGTGCGGATGACGAGCATGATGGCACCGTCGCTCGTCCTGCACGGAGACCGGCCCCGCCTCGTCGTCGGCAGCGCCGGCTCGCTCCGGCTCCGTGGAGCGATCATGCAGATCGTCGTCAATGCCGTCGGCCACCGCCAGGGGGTGGAGGAGGCGATCCGCTCGCCGCGCGTCCACCTGGACGAAGGCCAGCTCCACTGCGAGGGAGGCACCGACCCGGCGGCGATCGACGAGCTCGAGCGGCTCGGCTACGACGTCGTGCGCTGGCGCCGGCCGAACCTCTACTTCGGCGGCGTGTCCGCGGTGGAGTTCCTCGACGACGGGACGCTGGCGGCCGCCGGCGACCCGCGCCGCGGCGGCCACGGCGTCGTCGTCGCTGCATGAGACGCTGCTCGTGACGTTCGTCGTACGGCGCGCCCGGCCGGGCGACGCGGCCGCCCTCGTGGAGCTGGCCGAGGCGGTCGGCGGCGAGCCCGAGGGCTGGCTCGTCACCGACGGCTCGTGGCGCAGCGTCGGCGAGGAGCGGCGCTACCTGCGCACGATCGCGCGCTATCCGCACGCGGCCGTCTTCGTCGCGGCCGACGGCGACCTGGTGGTGGGCCGGCTCTCGCTGGCCCGGGACCCGCATCCCGCGAGCGCGCACGTCGCCGACCTCGGTCTCATGGTCGCGGCCACGCATCGCCGCCGCGGGATCGGCCGGGCACTGCTTCAGGCCGCCGCCGACTGGGCTCGGGGGTCCGGAGTCCGGAAGCTCGAGCTTCACGTGCTCCCGCACAACGCCGCGGCCGTGGCGCTCTACGAGGACTTCGGCTTCCGGCGTGAGGGTGTCCGAAAGGGCCATTACCACCGAAACGGCCACGACCTGGACGCCATTCTGATGGCGTACGCCGTCGAGTAAGCTCGCGGTTCGTGCCGCTCGCGGAGATCGCCGACAGCTTCTTCACGCCTGCGGTCGGCGGCATCGTCCCGTACGAGCCCGGCAAGCCGGTCGAGGAGGTTCAGCGCGAGCTGGGCCTCGAGCGCGTGGTCAAGCTCGCGTCGAACGAAGGCCCGTACGGGCCGGTTCCGGCTGCCCTCGAGGCGTTGGAGCGCGCGGCGGGCGAGCTCAACCGGTACCCCGACGGCGGTGCCTACCGGCTGCGCTCGGCACTGGCCGAGAAGCACGTCGTGCGGTTCGAGGAGGTCGCGCTCGGCTCGGGGGCAGACGGTGTGATCGACTGCCTGTCCCAGGCCGTGCTCGCTCCCGGCGACGAGATCGTCTGCGGCTGGCCCTCGTTCCCCAGCTACGTCATCTACGCCGTCAAGCTCGGAGCGACCGCCCACCGCATCCCGCTCCGCGACCACCGCTACGACCTCGACGCGATGCTCGAGGCGATCGGCCCGCGAACGAAGCTCGCGTACCTCTGCCACCCCAACAATCCCACGGGAACGGCGAACTCGCGCGCCGAGCTGGACGCCTGGTTCGAGCGCGCGCCGGAGCACGTGCTCACGGTCCTCGACCAGGCGTACTTCGAATACGTCGACGATCCCGACTACGCCGACGGCGTCGAGGAGTACCTGAAGGCGGGCCGGCGCGTCGCGGTCCTACGCACGTTCTCGAAGATCTACGGGCTCGCAGGCCTCCGCGTCGGCTACGCGCTCGCGCCGGAGGCCGTGGTGACGGCAATCGCGAAGGTCAAGCGGGCCTTCGACGTCACCACCGCCGCGCAGGAGGCCGCGCTCGCGAGCCTCGACGCCGGGGCCGAGCTCGGGCGCCGGCGCCGCGAGAACGCTGCGGGCCGCGTGCAGCTCGAGGAGATCCTCCGCGGGCACGGTTTCGTACCGCCCGGCCCGGCGGTCGCAAACTTCGTGTTCGCAGAGCTGGGCGAGGACGCACGCCCCTGCTTCGAGGCGCTGCTGCGCGAGGGCGTGATCGTACGGCCGACCGGCGGCTTCGGGGCACCGGGCGCCATCCGCGTCACCGTGGGCACGACGGAGGAGAACAGCCTCTTCGACGAGGCGCTGGGCCGCGTCCTGACGACGGCGACGACCGCTCAGACCTAAGGCGTGACCAACGCGGCCGTCGCGCGCAGGCTCGGCCTCGTCGCCCGCGTCCCCAGCTTCCGTCTCCTCTTCCTGGCCACGCTCGGGTCCGGCTTCGGGACGTGGCTGGCGTTCATCGGCCTCGCGATCGACGTCAAGGACCGCACCGACTCCGGGCCGTGGGTGAGCGCCCTCCTGATCGCCGACGTGCTTCCGGCCGTCGTCATCGGCCTCCTGGCGGGGCCGCTCGTCGACCGCCTCTCCAGGAAGGGCCTGATGGTCGGCGCCGACCTGCTGCGCGCTGCGATCTTCGCGCTGCTCCCATTCGCGGGCAGTGCGGCCGTCATTGTCGCCCTGGCCGCGCTCGCCGGCGTCGGGACCGGGTTGTTCCGCCCGGCGGTCTACGCCGGGCTGCCGAACCTCGTCGAGGACGAGGACCTTCCGCGCGCGAACGGGCTGATCCAGGGCGTCGAGAACTTCGCGTGGGCGATCGGGCCGCTCCTGGGCGGCGCGCTCGTCGCCGCTTCGGGGCCCGATCTCGCCTACTGGGTGAACGCCGGCACGTTCCTCGTCTCGGCGCTGCTGGTCTCCGGAATCCCGGCGCGAGTGCTCCAGGCCGGCACCGCGGAAAGCCACGGCCACTGGCGCGATTTGCTCGAGGGCTTCGCGTTCGTGCTCCGCACGCAGGCCCTCGTGACGGTGCTCGTGGTCTGGAGCGTCTTCATGCTCGCGAGCGCCGGGATCAACGTCGCCGAGGTCTTCCTTGCGAAGGACACGTTCGACTCCGGCGACTTCGGCTATGGACTGCTCGTCGGCGCGACCGGGCTGGGCCTCGTGCTCGGGAGCCTCGCCGCCGGGCCGCTGCTCGACCGCCACCCGCTGGCCCGCGTCTATCCGGGGTCGATCTTGCTCGTCGCGCTTGCGGTCGCGGCCGGCGCGGTCGCGCCGAACGTGTGGATCGCGGCCGGCTGCGTGCTCGTCGTCGGAGCCGCGAACGGCGCCGCTGTCGTCTGCAACGCGCTGCTCGTCCAGCGCGGCTCGCCCGACGCACTGCGGGGCCGGGTCTTCACCGTGCTCATGAGCTCGTCCTTCGGCGTCCTCGCACTCGGGATGGTCGTGTCCGGTCCGCTGACGGACGCCGTCGGGCCGCGCTTGGTGTGGGGAGCGGCGGCGGCGCTGGCGGGTCTCTCGGCGACTCTGGCGCTGCTGATGACGCGCAGGGCGCAGCCGTACGCAACCTAGACTCCGGGGGTGGCGGCACGGCGGGACTGGACGCGCGAGACGCTCGCAGAGGCCGTGCGCGCCGGCGACCGCCGGGCGCTCGCCCGGGCGATCACGCTGGTCGAGAACTCCGACGCCCTGGCGTACGAGATCGTCCACGACGTCTACCCCGAGACGGGCCGTGCCTACACGGTCGGCGTCACCGGGCCGCCGGGCGTCGGGAAGTCGAGCCTGATCAGCGCGCTCGTACGTCTAATCAGGACGCGTAGCGTGGATCGCACGGTAGGCGTCGTCTCCGTGGACCCGTCGAGCCCGTTCACGAAGGGCGCGCTCCTCGGCGACCGGATCCGACTGACGGACCACTTCCTCGACCCCGGTGTCTTCATCCGCTCGATGGGAACCCGCGGCCACCTCGGCGGGCTCGCGGAGGCGACGCTCCAGGCGGTGCTGCTGCTCGACGCGGCCGGGAAGGAATTGATTTTCCTGGAGACGGTCGGCGCTGGGCAAAGCGAGGTCGAGGTGATCGGCGTCGCCGACACGATCGTGCTCGTTCTGATGCCCGGCTCGGGCGACTCGATCCAGGCGCTGAAGGCCGGGATCATGGAGATCCCCGACGTGATCGCCATCAACAAGGCCGACCACCCGGCCGCCAAGACGATGCTGAGCGAGGTGCGCTCGATCCTCTCGCTCGACAAGGAGCGCGCCTGGAAGCCGCCGATCGTCCTCACCGAGGCGACACGGGGTGAGAAAGTGAGCGAGCTCTGGGAGAAGGTCGAGGAACATCGCGCCCACCTCGAGGGCGAGGGCCTGCTGGCCGAGCGGAGGCGCAAGAACCTCGCGGGCGAGGTGTTCGCGGTCGCGTCCGCGCGTGCGAAGACGCACCTCGAGCAGGCGGTGGAGGACGACCCCGAGCTTCGGCGGCTGCTCGGCGAGGTCGAGTCGCGCCGCCTCGACCCGCTCTCGGCCGTGCGCGAGATCATGGAGAAGGTGTTCAAGGTTGGCGACCGAGACGGTTCCGACACTCGCTGAGATCCGGGAGGCGCGCGAGCGGCTCCACGGAATCGCTCGGGAGACGCCCGTCTTCGTGTCCGAGACCTTCTCGCGGATGGTCGGTCGAGATGTCCAGCTCAAGGCCGAGGCGCTGCAGCGCACGGGAGCGTTCAAGATCCGGGGCGCCTACAACAAGGTCGCGATGCTCGGCGAGGCCGAGCGCGAGGCGGGGGTCGTCGCGGCGAGCGCCGGCAACCACGGGCAGGCGGTCGCGTGGGCCGCGCGCGAGGCCGAGATCAAAGCCACCGTCTACATGCCGCTGGACGCGCCGATGGCCAAGGTGGAGGCCACCGTCAACTACGGCGCGAACGTCGAGTTGACCGGGGAGGGCTTCGACGAGGCGCTCGCCACGGCGATCGAGCGCGCGGAGGAGCGCGGGGCGACGTTCGTCCACGCGTTCGAGGACGAGCGCGTCATCGCCGGTCAGGGAACGATCGGGCTCGAGATCGCGGAGCAGCTTCCCGACCTCGAGACGCTCGTCGTGCCGATCGGCGGGGGTGGGCTTGCCTCCGGGATCGCACTTGCGTTGCGCGAGGTCAATCCCCGGGTGCGCGTCGTCGGCGTCCAGGCGGCAGCGTGCGCGCCGTACACCGGCGCAACCGACCACGGGTTCACGATCGCCGACGGGATCGCGGTGAAGAAGCCGAGCGAGCTGACCGGCTCGATTCTGCGCGAGACGCTCGAGGACATCGTCACGGTGACCGACGACGAGATCGGCGAGGCGATGGTGCTCCTCCTCGAGCGCGCCAAGCTGGTGGTCGAAGGGGCCGGCGCGGCGTCCCTCGCCGCCGTGCTCGCGGAGCGGGTCGGCGGCAAGGGCCAGGTCGCGGCGCTGCTGTCGGGCGGGAACATCGATCCGACCCTGCTGATCTCGGTCATGCGCCGCGGGCTGACGTCCTCGGGCCGCTACCTCGTCGTGCGCACGAAGATCTCCGACCGCCCCGGCGAGCTGCTGAAGCTCCTGTCCCTGGTCGCCGAGGAGCGCGTGAACGTGATCTCGGTCGAGCACCACCGCGAGGGCCTCGACCTGCCCGTCGTCGAGACGGAGGTCGAGCTCACCCTGGCGACCCGCGATCGCGACCATCGCGACACGCTGCTCGACACGATGCGCGCGTGGGGCTACGCGGTCGAACGCGTCCGTTAGAGCCACGTCCGGGGTCTGACCCCGGACACGGCCCCTAGGGACGCTGCGGTCGGCCTCATAGACTCGAGCTATGGCAAGCGGCCCCCGGCGCGAGCGCAAGGTCGTCACCGTGCTCTTTGCCGACCTCGTCGGCTTCACGGCGCGCGCCGAGACGCTCGACCCGGAGGACGTCGAGGCGATCCTGCGGCCGTTCCACGACCGCCTGCGTTCCGAGCTCGAGCAGCGCGGTGGGACGGTCGAGAAGTTCATCGGCGACGCGGTGATGGCCGTCTTCGGGGCGCCGGTCGCCCACGAGGACGACCCCGAACGGGCCGTGCGCGCTGCGCTCGCGATCCGCGACTGGATCCGCGAAGAGGAGGAACTCGAGGTCCGGATCGCGCTGAACACCGGCGAGGTGCTCGTCTCGCTCGAAGAGAACCCAGGAGGCGAGCGGGGCCTGGTCGCAGGCGACGTCGTCAACACCGCCGCTCGCCTCCAGTCCGCGGCGCCGGTGAACGGCATCCTCGTCGGCGAGACGACCTACAACGCGACGTCGCGCGTGATCGAGTACCGCGAGGCGCCGGCGGTCGAGGCGAAGGGCAAGTCCCAGCCCGTTCCCGTCTGGGAGGTGATCGAGGCGCGCTCGCGCTACGGCGTCGACATCACGCGTAAGCCGACGACCCCGCTCGTCGGCCGTGAGCGCGAGCTGGGACTGCTCGTCGGAACGCTGGCCCGGGCGCAGCATGAGCGGACGCCACAGCTGGTCACCCTGGTCGGGGTACCCGGCATCGGCAAGAGCCGGCTCGTGTACGAGCTCTTCGCCGAGGTCGACGAGCGGCCCGAGCTCATCTACTGGCGCCAGGGCCGGTGCCTTCCCTACGGCGACGGCGTGGCGTTCTGGGCGCTCGGCGAGATCGTGAAAGCGCACGCGGGGATCCTCGAAGGCGAGCCGGACGAGCGCGCGGCCGAGAAGTTGCGCGCCGTCGTCGACGAAGCCGTTGCGGAGCACGCCGATGCCGACTGGGTCATGCGCGAGCTCAAGCCGCTGGTCGGGCTCTCCGAGGGCGAAACGGGCGACAGTCGCACGGAGAGCTTCGCGGCCTGGCGGCGGTTCTTCGAGGGCCTGGCCGAGCTCGACCCGCTCGTCCTCGTCGTCGACGACCTCCACTGGGCGGACGAGGGCCTGCTCGACTTCCTCGACCATCTGATCGACTGGGCCGCGGACGTCCCGATCCTCGTCGTGGCCACCGCTCGGCCCGAGCTGCTCACCCGCCGGCCGGGGTGGGGCGGCGGCAAGCCGAACGCGACGACGATCTCGCTGTCGCCGCTCACCGAGGCCGAGACCGCGACACTCGTACACGGTCTGCTCCAGCGGGCCGTCCTACCCGCCGACGTCCAGGCGGGCCTCCTGGAGCGGGCAGGCGGAAACCCGCTTTACGCCGAGGAGTTCGCGCGTATTGCCCTCGAGCGCAACGCGCTCGGCGGCGCCGAGACCCTCCCGCTGCCCGAATCTGTCCAGGGGCTGATTGCCGCACGTCTCGACGCGTTGAGCGAGGAGGAGAAGGCGCTCGTCCAGGACGCCTCGGTGCTCGGCAAGGTGTTCTGGCTCGACGCGGTAGCGCAGCTGAGCGGCGTCGCCCGCGAGCGCGCCGAGGAGCTCCTCCACGGCCTCGCCCGCAAGCAGTTCGTCCAGCGCGAGCGACGGTCGTCGCTGGAAGGCGACACGCAGTACGCGTTCATGCATGCGCTCGTCCGCGATGTGGCCTACAGCCAGATCCCGAGAGTGGACCGCACCGAAAAGCACCGTCGGGCGGCGGCGTGGATCGAGTCGCTGGGCCGTGCGGAGGACTACGCGGAGCTGCGCGCGCACCACTATGTGAGCGCGCTGGAGACGCTTCCGACGGGAGCCGACGCCCGCGAGCTCCGCCGGTCGGCGCGGCTCGCCCTGCGCGAGGCGGGCGACCGGGCCGCCTCGCTCAACGCGTTCGAGGCGGCCGTCCGCGACTACGAGCGCGCGCTGGAGCTGTGGCCCGAGGGCGATCCGGAGCGTGCGCAGGTGCTGCTCGCGCTCGCCCAGCAGCGTTTTCGCGCCGAGATCTGGGACGAGCGCGACGCCGCGGTCGCACGCGACGCCCTGCTCGCGGCGGGCGACGAGGCGGGCGCGGCCGTGGCCGAGATCCTCCGCTCGGAAGTGCTGTGGCTGCTCGGACGAGGCGAGGACGTCCTTGCGAGCCAGGAGCGCGCCGCAGGCTTGGCGGAGCGCCTGCCCGTCTCGGCGGCCAAGGCTCGCGTGTATGCCGGTTTGTTTCGCCTCCACTGGCTGGCTAACCGTGACGATCCGGCGGTCAGGTTCGGCGACGAGGCGCTCGCGATGGCCGACGAGCTCGGCCTCCTCGAGGTCCGCGCCCAGATCCTGAGCGTCCGGGGCGGTTGGCAGGTGATGAAGGGCGATCGAGGCGGGCTTGCGGTGATCGAGGAGAGCATCGCGCTCTTCGAGGAGCTGAACTCGGCCGACGCGCAGCGGCCGTACAACAACCTTGCCGACACCCACTACAACTTCGGCGACCTCGACCAGGCCGCCGCCGCGGTCCGACGCATGAAGCAGGCCTGGAAGCGGTTCGCGGGCGTCGACTGGCTCCGGTGGGCCGAAGGCCAGGAGATCCGACTCGCCTATGTTGCCGGCCGGTGGGACGAAGCCGTGGAGATCGCCGAGCGGTGGATCGCGGATGCGGCCCGGCGGGGCGGGCACTACCTGGAGGCCGGGTTCAGGTACCACCGCGGCCGGATCCGCCTCGCGCGCGGTGATCGTACGGGTGCCGTGGAGGACGGCGAGATCGCCCTCGAGCTCGGACGGGTCGGCCGCGACCCGCAACTGGTGATCCCCTCGCTTGCCTTCCTGAGCCGAGTGCGCTGGGAGCTCGGCGAGGACGGCGCCGAGAAACTGGCGCTCGAGCTCGTGGACCGGTGCCGGGGCCTGGAGCTGAACATGGCGCACGATTGGTTCCCGGAGGTGGCGGTCGTCCTCGCGGGGCTCGACCGCCGGAAAGAGATCGAGGCGACGGCCGAGGAGTCGTCGGCTCCGACGCTCTGGCGCGACGCGGGGCTGGCGATCGGTCGCGGCGACGTGGAAGCCGCTGCCGAGATCTTCGGGCGGATGGGCGCGCGCTCGTTCGAGGCCGAGACGATCGTCCTCGCCGCGGAGCGGGGTATCGACGCCGATCTGCCGAGGGCGGTCGAGTTCTTCCGCCAGGTCGGCGCGCGAGCCTATCTGGCCGAAGCCGAATCCCTGCTTCTCAAGAGCCGCAGCGCCTGAACGCGACCGTGTCGCCGCCGCGCTCGGCCCAGTCGCTTACGCCGCCGTGGAGCACCGGTCGCGCCTCGATACCCTCGGCGACGAGCACGCTGGCGGCGATCGCAGCGCGCGAGCCGCTCGAGCAGATGGTCACGACGGGCTGGGCGTCGCGCAACTCGTCGATCCACGCCGGCACGAGC
>DATFQE010000171.1:0-4857 GCA_035264445.1 Gaiellaceae bacterium
GGGCCAGGTGAAGAAGGAGACCGGTCGTGTGACCCGGAACCGGTCGCAGGAGACGGCCGGAGCAGCCGAGAACACCAAGGGCAAGGCGAAGCGCGCCGTCGGCAAGGCTCGCAGCGAGGCCAAGAAGGCCACCCGGTAGCCAGCAACGGACGCGCCTAGGGCGGGCGCGGAAGCCCGGCCGATGAGGTCGGTGGGTGAGCGCGAAGCCCGCCGCGCGGGAGCCTGGCCGCGGCGAAGCGGGCGCTGGCTTTGGGCTTCATTACGGCGCCCGCAACTCGTCCGTTTGCGAGCGTACGCAGCGCGCCACCGGAGACGTCCGCTGCTTTCACAAAGAGAGCAGTTCCGTCTTGCGATCCAGGCCGGTTGGGGCCTGGTGACGGGCCCTGGAGGCGCCCAGGCGGATCAGCACACTCGTTTGAGCGTTGTGGACTCGGCTGCTGTCTCGGGCTACGGCAGCGGTCGTCGCTGAACCCGGGCGTACAGCTGCTGTGCGGCGTGGAGGAGCCCGTCGCGGTCGGTGGTGCCCGGATCTCCTTCCGTCCTGAGTAGGTAGAGGACGTGCCCGTCGACGAAGGAGATCTCGTAGGACTCGAACGGATTGCTGGGTCCGGCGCCGTAGGCGCCTTGTTCCCGCAGGCGCTTCACGCCTCTGGCTTCGGGGATGCCGTTCACGTCGAACGCGCTGATATCGACGTTGCACTCGCCGGGGCACGGAGAGAGCGCGTCCTTGTTGCTCCAATCGAGGACGTTGGTGGCGGCGTCGGAGTCGCGCAGCTGGATCGCCACCGAGACGGCTCCTGCGCCGTCGGCCTCGTACTCGCGGGCGACGGCGCCTTTGAAGCCGGCCTCGGACAGGATCCTCTGGGCTTCGCCGGGCGTGGTACGGTCGAGGTTGTCTTTGATCTGGTCGACGAAGGTGGTCACGTCGGAGGTCACCCGGCGTTGGCCCGGCCGTGCCGCGGCCGGCGCTTCGCCGGACTCCCACACGCGCCCGCTCAACGCCAGCGGCTCGTCCTGTTCCCCGCGCGTAGCCAGGAGCAGCGCTGCCGCGACTGCCACGGACACCAGCGCGAGGGCCGCGGCGACGAGGCGAGCACCGGGCGGCCTGAGCGACGATGGCCGGAACCATCGAAGGGCTGCCGAACGCGTCGAGCTCTTGGGTATGACCGGGTGGGGTCTCATGACGATCTCCTTGGAGGTTCGGGGTTCATTCGTATTGCAGGGCCTCGAGAACGTTCAGACGCGAGGCGCGGCGGGCGGGGAAGATCGCTGCGAGGATTCCGGCGAGGGTGGCGGCGAGCACGAGGAGCGCGAGCGCCGTACCGGGGATCGCGAACGCCACGCCGATGTCGGAGAGCGCCTCGGTCACGAGGGCGGCCAGGAGGATCCCGAGCGGGAGCCCGAGGGCGGCGCCGATCAGCGCCGTGATGACGCTCTCGTGCCGGATCATCCGCCGGACCTGCAGGCGAGTCATCCCGACGGCCCGCAGCAGCCCGAGCTCGCGCGTGCGCTCCATCACCGACAGCACGAGCGTGTTGACCATGCCGAGCAGGCTCACGAGCACCGTCATCCCGAGCAGCGCGTAGACCATGACCAGCGTGGAGCGGATGTCCTTCGAGCGGCTGTGCTGAAACTGGCCGAGGGTTTGCAGTCTGGCCCCGGGGAAGGCTTCGATCCCGGCGACGAACCGGTTCGTCGCAGCGGCGGAGATGCCCCCGCGCGTCCTGATAAGCGTGAAGATGTCCTGGGGTCGCTCGAACGAGGCGTCGAATGTCGCGCGCGAGATGCCGATCGGGGCAAGGATCGGATCGAGGCCGGGCGGCGTGTAGACGCCCTTCACGGTCACGTCGACCCTTCGCCCCTGCGCCGTGACGATGCCGAAGCGGCTGCCGACGCGCAGGTGGTGGCGGGCCGCGAAGCCGTGCTGGACGATGGCGCCGCCCGCGCCGAGATCGGCGAGGCTGGTCGCCGAGCCTGCGTCCCAGTCGAGGTTGAGCACTCCGGCGGCGGTTGCCGGGTCGAGCCCGTTGACCGACACGTCGGACCTGAGGGCGCGTGCGGAGTCCTGCCGGACGCTGCTGACCGTGGTCGCTCGATCCCGCCTGGCCAGTGCCTTGCCGACGCCCGCGGGGAGGCTGCTGCTGTCGTCATCAGCGCTGACGACGTAGTCGGCGCGCACGACCCGGTCGACGCCCTCGGTGACCGAGGTGCGCATGCCCTGGCCGAGCACGCTCACGAACGTCACGAGCGCGAGAAAGATCATGAGCGCGGCGGCGGTCACCGCGGTGCGGCCCGGATTGCGGACCGTGTTTTCGCGCGCGAGCCGGCCCGCCGCGCCGGCGAGGCGCTGCGCGGGCCAGCCCACGATCGACGCGATCGGCGTGACGAGGACGGACGAGATCATCGCCACGCCGAGGAAGAGGACGAGGCAGCCGAGCGCGAGCAGCCCGAGAACCTGCGTGGCGTCGAGGCCCCTGGCGAAGAGGCCGACCGACAGGATGCCCGCGCCGAGCGCGATCGCCGCGGCGGCTGCGTGTCGGCTGTACGGCGCGAGGCGGGACGGAGGCAGCGTCGCGCCCTCGCGCACGGCGGCGACCGGGGGGACGCGCGTCGCCCGCAGCGCGGGGAGGAGGCCGGCGACCAGTGTGATGAGGACGCCGGTGAGCAGGCTCAGCGCGACGGTGCGCGTCGCGAGGACCGCGCCGCTGTCCGGGATGCCTTCCTCCGTGGCGGCCAGGAGGGCGGCGAGGCCTCGGTCGAGGCCCAGCCCGAGCAGGAGGCCGCCGATGGAGCCCGCGAGGCCGATGGCGGTCGACTCGACGACGACCGAGGCCAGCACCTGGCGGCGGGACGCTCCGAGCGTGCGCAGCGTCGCGAGCTCCCGCGTGCGCTGGGTGATCGTGATCGAGAGCGTGTTGAAGATGACGAAGGCGCCGGCGAACAGCGCGATGCCACCGAACGCGAGCAGGAACTTCTTGACCCTGGCGACGTCCTCGTCGCTGCCCTTGGATTCCGCCTGCACTTGCGCGGCGCCGGTGGCGACCTCGGCGCTCGACGGCAGCAGCGGCCGGACCGCTCGCACGAGAGCCTGCGGCGAGACGCCGTCCTTCGCCGCGATCCAGATCTCGTCGAGCCGGCCCGTCTTGCCGAACAGCGCCTGGGCGGTCGGGACGTCGAAGATCGCGAACGTCAGCTCGCCGAGCGAGTTCAGGCCGTTGAAATCGGCGATCCCGGAGATCCGGAAGCGGCGCGCCGGGCCGCGCGTGGCGACGGTGACGCTGTCGCCGACCGTGAAGCCGTACGTCTCAGCGGTCCCGGCGTCGATCATCGTCTCTCTCGACCCGGACGGCCACCGGCCCGCGGTCAGCGTCAGCGGGTTGAAGCGGCGTGCGCCGGCGCTTGCGTCGACGCTGAGCCCGAGCGCCTGGTCCTGCGTCGAGATCGGCTTGCCGGACCGGTCCAGCAGCCTGGCCGTGTCGACGATCCCGCCCGAGGCGGCGTCGACCTCGGGCAGCGACGCGACCTTGTGCACCAGCTCGGCGGGCACGGTCGCGCCGCCGCTCGTGGAGGACTCGACGACGTCCTTGCCGGAGACGACGGCGTCCGCGCCGGTGTAGGCGCCGGTGAACAGCGTGTCGACCGCGTTCTCGATCCTGTCGGTGAAGGCGTAGGTCCCGCTGACCATCGCGACGCCGAGGACGATCGCGAGCGCGGTCAGGGCGGCGCGCAGCCTGCGCCCCCCGAGCCCCTTTAGCGCGACCCGGATCATCGGCTGCTCACCTCGTCCATCGCGGCGAGCACGTCGTGTGCGCTCGAGCGGCCGAGCTCCTTGACGAGCTGGCCGTCGGCGAGGAAGAGGATGCGATCGGCGATCGCGGCGGCCGTCGGGTCGTGTGTGACCATGACGGTCGTCTGGCCGTAGCTTGAGACGGAGTCGCGCAGGAGCTCGAGGATCTCGCCGCTGGTGGTTGAGTCCAGGTTGCCGGTCGGCTCGTCCGCGAAGACGACGGTCGGCTTCGAGACGAGCGCGCGGGCCAGGGCGACGCGCTGCTGCTGGCCGCCGGAGAGTTCGGACGGCCGGTGTCCCCGCCGGTCGCGGAGGCCGACCCTGTCGATCAGCTCGTCGACCCAGGCCCGGTCCGGTCTGCGGCCGCCCAGCTGGAGCGGCAGGAGGATGTTCTCCTCGGCCGTGAGCATCGGCAGCAGGTTGAAGAACTGAAAGACGAAGCCGATGTGGCGGCGCCGGAGCTGCGTGAGCTCCGTGTCGCCGAGCGCGCCGATCTGAGCGCCGTCGATCCAGACCTCCCCGCCGGTCGGCCGGTCGAGCCCTGCGAGCAGGTGCATCAGCGTCGACTTGCCCGAGCCCGAGGGACCCATCACGGCCACCAGCGAACCCTCCGTGATCGCCAGCGAGACGCCGCCCAGGGCGTCGACGGCCGCATCGCCCTCGCCGTAGCGGCGGGTCACGTCGCGCGCCGCGATGCGAACCGGCGGTCCGCTCGGCGGCTTCGCAGGCAGGGCGTGCTCCGTGGGTGCGGCGTTCATCTCGGCCCTCGCTTCGTGTCGTGGATCACGCCTGACGACGCTATGGAGGCCGGCGCAGAAAATCGTCGGCCGATGGCCGTGTTCGCGCTCAGCGCTGAGATGGATTCGCAGGCCGGTGACTCAGACCCAGGTCGGAGCGCGATCATCCTGGCGATCGATGCGAGCCCAGTCGGCCACGGGATACGGTGGGTCGACCATGAACACCGCGGGCCGGCTCCAGCGGCACGCGTTCGACGCCGCCGTGGTGGCGCTCGCGCTCGGCGCCCAGATCGAGGTCTGGACGGGATCGGTGCATGCGCCCAGGGGAGCGCT